>CAMLEF010000009.1 GCA_946478675.1 uncultured Flavobacteriales bacterium
CCCGCTCGCACGGAAATGATACCAGACATTCGGCGAAGCGCTGGTGAAATAATCCGTCGCTGTGTGGTCGAACGAAGTATAGGTTGCGAAGTTCGTGGTGCCGTAAACGCCTACGGTATCGCCGTCGGGAGTTGCGGGACACGGGCCGGGCGAAGGAAGCAGGCCGAGATATGTAGCACCGGTCAAATCGTCGTTCGCCGGCGGTGGGTTATTCGCCCAAACCGCGGAGGAAAACAAAACGAAAAACAATACGAATACCTGTGTGCGTAAGGTGTGTTGCATTCGCCGGCTTTTGTAGGGAAAAAGGACACTTTTCCGACCTTCGGCAAATTACAAAAAAACGGGAACCCGGACGTTCGGAAATTCGGGAATTCGGGAATCGGAATCGGATGGATACAGCTCAACGCTTTAACCGAATGACCGATTGACCGAATGACCGAATTTATTTTACCCGGAAGCCCATCACCAGGATGTCGTCGACCTGCTCGAGGTTGCCGCGCCATTGATCGAGCGTTGCGTCGAGCGTGAAGAGCTGCTCCTGCATCGGCATGCGATGGATCTGCGTGAGGAACGTGCGGAACTGGCCCACCATGAACTTCTTCCCTTTCGGGCCACCAAACTGGTCGGCGTAACCGTCGGAGAACATGTAAAGCGTATCGCCGGTTTCCAGTTGGATGTGGTGATTGGTGAAATTGCGTTTTTTGTCTTCGGTGTAACCGATCGCCAGCTTGTCGGCTTTGTATTCCACCAGTTCACCGTTGCGGTAGAGATACAGCGGGTTGTTGGCGCCGGCCATATCCACCGTGCGTGTCGCCGGGTCGTAGATGCACAGTGTCATGTCCATGCCGTCGCGCACCGCGCCTTCTTCGGAATGCTGGTTGATCGTTTTTCCTGCGAGCACATTCATCTCGTCGAGCATTTGTCCGGCATTCAGACCGGCATGCTCTTTCACGATCTGGTTGAGCATGTTGTTGCCCACGATGCTCATGAACGCGCCGGGAACACCATGGCCCGTACAGTCGACGATCGCAATGTAAACGCGGCCGGCTTTTTCATACAGCCAGTAGAAGTCGCCGCTGACAATATCTTTCGGTTTGAAGAGAATGAACGATTCCGGCAGCAAACGATCGACCACGACATGCGAAGGAAGAATCGCATCCTGCAGGCGCTTTGCGTAACGGATACTGTCGGTGATGTGCTTGTAAAGGATCTCGAGCTTCTGGTTCTGCACTTCGATCTCTTCTTTCTGGCGAACGACTTCTTCGGTACGCTCGATGACTTTCGCTTCGAGCACGCGTTCGTTCTCGCGCAGGTCTTCACGCATCTTGATGAGCGCATGGCCGAGCGTATCTTCTTCCGACAGCGGCTTGTAGTAGGAATCGAAGTTGCCGCCACCGACCTCGCGTGCGAATTCCGTCGTCAGCTTCATCGAATCGACGAGGCTGTTCAGCGCAACCGACATCTCCCCGATCTCGTCGTTGCGGTTACGGATGCGTTCGGCAGGCAAAATACCGCGCGCCATCGAAAGCAGGATGCCTTTGAGGTATTGCACCGGCTTCGTGATCGTTCTTGCCGTAAACAACGCGATGAGGAAACCGCCGATCGGCAGCACGATCAGCAGCAACACTACAACGAACTGCAGCGTGCGGAACGACTCGAGCATTTCCTTGCGTTTGTCGTCCGCTTCTTTGTATTGCAGCTTGATGAGCTCGTCGAGTTTGTTCTTGATGATCTTGGTGCGCACGCGGATCGCCCCGTCGTTATCGAGGATCATCGACTGGCTCGGCAGGAAGAAGGAAGGATCGTTGTAATTGTCGACTGTCGACAGATCGTTCATCACGGAATTGTGCATGAGCCAGAGCTGGTCGCAGTAGATGAAGATGGAATCCGCGAGCTGCTTGTTTTCCGGTGTCCACGCGACGTACAGCCGTTTGATCGTATCGCGCTTCGCGGTGTAATCGTCGCTGATGAGCAGCTTGAGCTTGGGTTTGTCTTCGCTGCTGCCCGGCACGTTGATCCATTTGGTGATGAGCAGCTCGGAATTCGTAATGAGCAGCTTCATCTCCTGCAGGGCGATGATCGAAGGCGTATACGTTTTGGCGATCTTGTCGTTGATCTCGCGGCTCCGGAAAATCGTGAACAGCGTCAACGCAAAAGCAATTGCGACCAGGAAAATCAACAGACCGAAGCCGAGCAGAATTTTACGGCCTATCGTGTAGCGAAATTTCATAAATACCGGTCGGAATGCGTCGTAAAATTATTTCTGCTGCCGGAGATCTTCCAGCATTTTCTGGTAGTCTTTCGACTTTTCAAATTCGTTCAGGCTGTAATAGATGCCGCTGAGCACGATGAGCGTTTCTTCGCGCTTGGGCTCGATCTCGTACGCTTTTTCCGCGAACGGCAGCGACTGCTTGAAGAGCTCTACCGAATGGTCCTGCACGTCGAACACCGCGCCGAGGCTGTCGTCGTAATCTATCTCGTACATGATATCGACACCTTTGTTCCAGAACAGCACGCCGAGGTTGTAGTTCGCCGTGTAGTTGTTCGGGTCCCACGTGAGCACCTTCATGTACGTATCGCGCGTGAGGTCGAAAAATTTCGCATTCTTCTTCTTGTCGAGACCGTAAATCGTGTTGTACGTCGACGCCAGCGCGAGATAGAACTCGATGTCTTTTTTCCTGATGTCGAATTTCGGATCGACGATCAGCGTGGCTTCGCGGTACTGGTTGTAGCAGGTGACGGAAGTCTCGTAGTGAACGGTATCGAGGGTAGCAACCGCATCGTTGTAGAAGCGGCCGGCGAGGTAGCGGATGTTGTCACGCGTCGCTTTGGTACGGGCCGAAACCGTATCCATTTCAAGCGATTTCCGGAAGGCGTTGTAAGCCTGCGTGCGGTACGGGGAAGTGACGTTCGTATTCTCGTACTTCTTGTACAGCTCTTTGTACACGAAGCCGAAGAGATACCACGATTCCGGATCGTTCTGGGAGCCGGCCTCCTGCATGTGCAGGTCGATCTCCTTTTTAGCGCTGTCCACTTCTCCCCGCTGAACGAAGCTCAACGCGGCATTGTAGTGGATATACGCTTGTGCCCGCAGTCCGGCACCGAGAAGGAAAATCCCTCCCAGTAACAGCAGCACACGTATGCGTATAAACGTCTTCATGTTTGTTGGGTCCTTTTATTCCACCGGGATGGCCAGCGCCACCAGCGATGAGCTTACTTTTAGATTATACTTCGATGCATTCCCCTGGTTCAGCTCGAACTTCTGCCTGTTGTCTACGACAATGAAGTTGATCGCCGAGCCTTCTTTGGCTTGTCCGGGCTTCTCGGTGACGAGCAGCGTGGATTTGCCTTTCAGCTTGGCGATGATATCCTTCAATGGCGTAGTCACGTCGGGGGTGACGTACAGGATATGGTTCTTACCGATCGCGTCGAGGGAATTGATGTTGCGGACTTCGATCTTCTGCGTACCGACCGTTTTGGTCTTGGCCATATTGTTCAGCTCCGTGAGCATCGTGGTATTGTTACCGTAGAGGCAGATCACGAAGTTGCCGGATTTGTAGTCGGCAGGCCATTCGATGTAACGCGTGAAGTTGTATATAAATACCGATTTGATCCGGGCGTTCGTATCCCCGGCCGGCGTGTTCTGGAAACCGAACATGACGGGCAAGGCCAAAAGCCAGAAACAAACGAGAAAACGTCTCATATTCCGGTGCAGGGCAAAGGTCAGGCCAATCCCCGCTCATGGGGCGGGAGCTGCGACCTTATCCGTCAAAGTTAATAATTCCCTGAACAAAGCAATCCACCGTGTTTATCAACAGGTTAAGGAGGAAATCTTGGGTTGGGGCGCCGGTTGGAAGGGGTTTTGCAGGATTACTTTTGAACAGATGAAAAAGTGGAGCCTGCTGACCACCTGTTTTGCGCTGCTCGTTTTCCTGGGATGTAACGGGAACAAGCACGCCTCTTCCGGACTCTCCGAAGCCGATAAAGCGCTGACGAGCAAGTACGCCGGTCTGCTCGGCGTTTCTTCTTCCGAGATCACCGATCTGAAACTCTACCGTTTTATCGACGAGTGGTACGGCACGCCTTACAAATCGGGCGGAAAAACAAAAAGCGGCATCGACTGCTCCGGTTTTGCTTCTGTGCTGTACACGCAAGTCTACCAGAAAACGATCTCCGGCCCCTGCACCGCGATCTGGAACAAGTGCTCTTCCGTCTCAGAAAAAGAGCTGCAGGAAGGCGACCTCGTTTTTTTCAAGATCAATTCCGACAAAGTCTCGCACATCGGCGTATATCTCAAGAACCGCCGCTTCGTTCATGCCAGCACGCACAAAGGCGTTATCATCAATTCGCTGGACGAAGAGTATTACAAGAAGTATTTCTATAAGGGCGGACGGACGAAGTAATCGCGATTTGCCGATTTGCCAATGTGACTCTGCCGATGCGCACATTGGCAGATTGGGCAAATGGTCAGATCGTCTTTGGAGCTGCGGCTGTTGCATTCACCAGGAAACTCCGGTCCCGCTTTCCGCTCTACTCCGTGCCGCTGCAATCCGGGCTATTTCAGCACCGTTCCGAAACTTCAATGCGGGAAGCAGGTACGCATTGGCATGCTAATTCGCGAATTATTAATTTATGAATCTTAATCGTTTGCACCAAGCTCATCATTTATTTGACGAAACGACTTTTGTTGGAAAATCTCCTTTAAATTAACTTTAGGGGTCAAAGCAACAATATTATCTCCATAGATTGTTTTTCTAATAGTTGCTGGATTATTTACCAAAGCCAAGCATTTGTGTAACTCGAGGCAATCTTTGAAAAGTTTGTATAGTTCATAATGAGAATATTGGAACGGCTGACCTTTTAATTCACAGCCATTAACCTTAACACTCTCCTCTCCATTGGTATGAATTGAATTACGAATTTTATGAAGTTGACCTAAAGACGGGCCACAATTAGGATACAGTTCAGCAATACTTTCCAAATAATTTTTCTCTTTTGAAGATTGTACTGTTTTCTCATACCGTTTTCTACAGTATCCAAAAATGTCATTCATTCTGATAATTGCATTAAACGTTGCATAGCGCCTTTGATTTTCAAACATATGCCATATTGATGTCTCAATCCCATTATAGTTAGCCCATACACTCACATCATAAAACCCTCTAAGTGAAAAACAACTGTAATAAACCCCCAGTAAAATGTTGTGATAATAACCAAATTGAGCGACCCTGAAATCTGTTATCTCTTTGGGAACTTCTAGCATCTTTTCAACATGACGCTTATTGCTATCATTTAAAGCGATAAGCTTTTTGATTAAATGAAGACACGTATCAAGGTTGCGTTGAACCTTCAAAAACTTCTTCGTCTTAGCAAATTCTGCTTTGGAGATATAATTTTCTGCCATTTCCATTTTCAGATGCGACTCACCGCACCAGATGCACGAAGCCTGTCAGCTCGCGCTGCTCGCCCTGGTTGGTTTTGGCATCGACGACGTAATAGTACACGCCGTCCACCGCGCGTTTGCCGTTGGTGGTTTTGCCGTCCCAGCTGCCGGTGAGGCCGTCCCACTCGTACACCTTCGCGCCCCAGCGGTCATAGATCTCGCAATGCAGCGCGGAGAGATTGATGAACGTTACGACAAACGCATCATTCGTGCCGTCGCCGTTCGGAGTGAAAACGTTGGGCACGCTGATCATTGATTCGCCGAGCGCTACAATGCATTGCTGTGCCGTATCGGGACAACCCGAAGCGTTTGCCACGAGCAGCTGCACGCAGTAGTTACCTGTGTCGGGAAGCGTGTAACAATAGGAAGCGTTCGTATCGACGGGCACGCCGTTCACCAGCCATTGCCAGTCCGCGCCGCCAACCGTTTGATCCGTCATGCACAATTGCCCGGGGAAATAAGCCGTCGGTGAAGGATTCAACGCAAACTGCGCGACCGGGAAATTGCCGACGGTAACCGTTACCGTATCCGCTCCTGCTCCACAGCCGCTCGCGTCGTTGACCGTTACCGTATACGTACCGGCAGGAAGGTTGTTCACTGTCGCCGTCGTATAGCCGCCGGGTTGCCAGAGGTACGTATACGGCGCGGTTCCTCCTGTTGCCGTAGCCGTCACGCTCCCGGTATTCGCACCGCAGCCGCCAGACGAAGCTGCATTCACGTTCAGCGCGATCGTAGACGAAGGCGTACACACGTTGCACGAGGTAGTCTGGTAATACAATCCCATCATCAGGAAATTGTAGCAGTCGCCGGAAGAGTTGACGTTGAAATCGGAAGTCGTTTGCGCCGTCGTGATCTGCGAAGTCGGCTGGTCGACGTAATTCCACCAGTCTTCCGTAATGGTGAAGCCGGGACCGTTGTTCATCGAGATGACTGTCCCGAGATTCTGCAGATCGGCGATGAGCATAAACGCGTTGGCGGAAGAAGAGTTCGCGCAGGCGCTGAGACCGGAAATCGTTTGCGTGGTGACGCCACCTGAAATTTCAACGGCGCCGTCGTAAATGACGAGATGGCCTTCCCACGTTACGGTCGGATCCTGGAAGATGATCATCATCGCCATGCCGTCCACATCGTCGCCGGAGGTGCCGGTGGGAAAACCGGAGAACGTATAGTTGCCGTTTCCGCTGATGGCCGAAGTCACATCTGCGCGATACGAATACGTTCCGGAAAAACCCCAGCATTTATCAGGACCGCTGCCGGTGATCGTCATCGGGAAATTCTGCGTGGCGCTGGAAGGATTCGTGATCGTTGCGGTGATCGGCGCGCCGGTCCCGGATGCATCACACCAGAGAAACGCTTTCAACACACTCGCACAGGGAGGCAATCCGCTGACGGAAACCGTAACGGGTTGCGGAGGTCCGGGCGGCTGAAAACGCTGGCCTAGCTTCTGTGAAACCGTGACGTAATTGAGCCCGCACGTATCGGCCTGGTAAATGAGACCGAGCGTGCCGCTGCCGTCTGCCGGGTTGATGCAATTGATGCAGCTTCCGCCGTGCGGCGTCCCGGTGGCTGCCTGCGAAAATGCGGCAACAGGCCAGAGCGCTGCCAGCAGGAAAATGAATCGCTTCATGGGTTATTGCCCTCCGCGGATGAGATGAACGAATCCTTTGACGTCTGAAGTCTTGTCGGCGTAATCGGTGATCTGCATCACGTAGTAATACACGCCGTCGACAGCCATCATACCGCTTGTTGTACGTCCGTCCCATCCTGCGGTTACGGAATTCCATTCATAAATTTTCACACCCCAGCGATCGTAGATCTCGCAATGGAAATCTTTCACGCCGCTGCTCGTGATCAGGAACTGGTCATTCGTTCCGTCAGCATTCGGCGTAAAGACGTTCGGGATCGTGAACGTCGCTTCACTGACGGCAACGATGCACAGCTCCGCCGTGTCGGCGCAACCGCCCGCGCTCGTAGCGATCAGCGCTGCGCAATACGTGCCGGTGTCGCTCACCGCGAAACAGGGATTCTGCTGCGAAGAAGAATTCGTATCGAAAGTCCAGTTCCAGGAAGTCGCCGCAGTCGAATTATCCGTGAAGCAAACCTGCTGCGGATTGCCCGGCTGCACCATCACGGTGTTGTTCGTCGCGCTGCTGCTGAATGCGGCTACCGGCTGCGGATTCACCGTGATCATGCTGCTCATCGTCACCGTTCCGCTGCAGCCGTTCGAATCGGTGCAGGTGTAAACCACATCGTACGTGCCGGCGTTAACGTAACAATTCGACGGCGAGGATTGCGTGCTGTTGTTGCCGTCGCCGAACGTCCAGCTTTCACTCGCACAGTTGCCTGTCGATTGTCCCGTGAAGTTCACGCACAGCGGCGCGCATCCGGAAACTACGTTCGAAGTTACCGTCACGGTCGGTGAAGGCGCAACAGTAACCGTAGTGGTCACCGTATCCGGCGGAGTGCCGCAGCCGTCAGTTACAATGACCGTGTAGGTCGTCGTGGTTGCCGGCGTTACGGAAACAGAGGCGCCACTCAGCGGACCAGGGAGCCAGTTGTACGAATAGTTGCCGTCGCCGCCGGTTCCTGTCGCAGAAATATTCGCGGTGCCGCCCTGGCAGATCGTTGCCGTTGTTGCGCTCAAGGTCAATGGCGGATTCACGTTCACTGTTACCGTTTGCATCGGCGAAGAACAGCCGAGCGAATCGGTAACCGAAACGGAATACGTCGTCGTGACTGTCGGAGAAACGGTTTGCGTATTGCTATCCGGCAGGCTGTTGCTCCACGTGTAGGAATACGGCGCCGCACCGTTGGAAGGCGTTGCGGAAATATTCGCCGACTGACCGATGCAGATCGTCGTCGCACCGCCGGTCGCGAGGTTCACGGGTCCGTTCACAAAAACAGTGATCGTGTCGGAGCCCTGGCAGTTGTTCGCGTCGGAAACCTGCACGGTGTACGTGGTCGTTGACGTCGGGAACGCAGGAGTCGAAGCGCCTGTTGCATTGCCGAGACTTCCTGCAGGCGACCAACTGTACGTCGTTCCGCCGGAAACCGTCAGCGTCGTCGTATCGCCGGAGCAAATCGTCAGGTCAGGTCCGGCGAAAACGGTGAGGTTGTTCGAGATCGCAACCACGATCGTATCGGTCGAGCTGCAACCGTTGGCGGCCGTTCCGGTGACTACGTAAGTCGTCGTTGCTACCGGCGTAGCGGTCGGGTTTGCTACCGAAGGATTATCGAGTCCTGTCGGCGGCGACCAGCTGTAGGTATTCGCGCCCGTCGCATTGAGCTGGATCGAGCTGTTCGGACAAACGGAAACATCGGGGCCTGCATTCGTCACCGGCGTCGCGTTCACGTTCACGGTAACCGTATCGTTGTTGCTGCAGCCGTTCGCGTCGGTTACGGTCACGGTGTAAGAAGTCGTGGCGCCAGGAGCATCCGATTGCGAAGCGCCGCTTGCATTCGACAGCGATCCGCCATTCCAGCTGTAGTTCGTTCCGCCGGAAGCATTCAGTGTAACTGTCGTTCCGGAACAAACGGTTTGATCAGTACCGGCATTCGCAACCGGCAGCGGATTGACAGTAACAGTTACCTGCGCAGCAGCAGAGCAACTGTTCGCATCAGTAACGTCAACCGTATACGTCGTAGTCACCGTCGGGCTATCGGTTTGTGAAGCGCCGCTCGTATTGCTGAACGAACCGCCATTCCAGGAATAGGTTGTTCCGCCTGAAGCAGCAAGCGCAACGGACTGACCAATGCAAACTGCAGTCGGCGTTGCAGTCACTGTCGGCGTCGGAAGCGGATTTACCGTTACCGTCACCTGCGTTGTGTCTGAGCAACCGTTTCCGTCGGTACCGATGACCGTGTAAGTCGTTGTTGCGGTCGGCGAAACGGAAACGTTATTGCCATTGAGCGAACCGGGATTCCAGTTGTAATTCGTCGCGCCCGAACCGGTCAGTGTCGTTGACGATCCGGTGCAGATCGCAGAAGAACCCGCAGTCGCCGTGATCGTCGGAGAAGGATTCACCGTAACGACAACCTGCGCCGTGGAGGAACAGCCGGAAGTTGTTCCGGTAACGGTGTACGTGGTCGATGCCGTCGGTGAAACGGAAACCGAAGCTCCGTTCAGCGCGCCGGGATTCCAGGTGTACGTGGTGGCGCCGCTTGCAGAAAGCGTGGTGGAGCTTCCGTTACAAATCGTCGGTGCAGATGCGGTTGCCGTGACGGTGGGCGAAGGATTTACGGTGATGGTGACTTGCGCGGTGGAAGAACAGCCGGAGGAAGTTCCTGTCACGGTGTATGTCGTTGTTGCGGCAGGATTAACGGAAACGGAACTGCCGCTCAGCGCGCCCGGGTTCCAGGTGTAAGTTGTGGCTCCGGAAGCATTCAACGTCGTCGGGTCGCCGGAACAGATGGTCGTGTTCGTCGCTGTTGCCGTTACGGTCGGCGTCGGGTTCACCGTCACTGTTACCTGCGCGGTTGAAGAACAGCCCGTCGAAGTTCCGGTCACGGTATACGTCGTTGTAGTTGCCGGCGAAACGGTAACCGGCGATCCGCTCAGTGCGCCCGGGTTCCAGGTGTAACTCGCAGCGCCGGAACCGGTCAGTGTGGTCGAGTTGCCGCTGCAAATGGTGGAACTTCCTGCGGTTGCGGTAACGGTCGGCGTCGGATTTACAGTGATGGTTACCTGCGCCGTCGAAGAACATCCTGAAGATGTTCCTGTCACCGTGTAAGTCGTCGTTGCTGCCGGCGAAACGGAAACGGAGCTGCCGCTCAATGCGCCGGGGTTCCAAGTATAACTCGTCGCACCTGAAGCATTCAGCGTAGTCGAATTGCCGGAACAGATCGTAGAGCTGGTTGCCGTAGCCGTTACTGTTGGGGATGGATTCACCGTCACCGTAACCTGCGCCGTTGAGGAGCACCCCGAAGAAGTTCCTGTCACGGTATAGGTTGTTGTGGTGGCTGGTGTAACGGTTACGGGAGAACCGGATAATGCACCAGGGTTCCAGGTGTAAGTAGTAGCACCCGATCCGGTGAGTGTCGTTGAGTTGCCGGCGCAAATCGTAGCGCTGCCTGCTGTGGCAGTTACAGTTGGCGTCGGGTTCACGGTGATGGTTACTTGTGCTGTCGAAGAGCAACCGGCCGCTGTTCCTGTTACAGTGTAAGTTGTTGTCGCCGCCGGTGAAACGGAAACGGAACTGCCGCTCAGCGCCCCGGGATTCCAGGTGTAGCTCGTCGCGCCCGAAGCGTTCAGCGTGGTGGAATTGCCCGCACAAATCGTAGAGTTGGTCGCTGTTGCCGTAACCGTCGGAGAAGGATTCACTGTCACCGTTACCTGCGCAGTGCCGGAACATCCCGAAGTAGTTCCCGTCACCGTGTACGTCGTAGTGCTCGTCGGCGAAACCGTTACCGGTGATCCCGACAATGCGCCCGGATTCCACGTGTACGTCGTAGCGCCGGAGCCGGTCAGTGTTGTTGAGTTGCCTGCACAAATCGTCGAACTGCCGGCGGTTGCCGTAACAGTCGGTGTCGGAGTGACGGTTACTGTAATCGTCGTTGAGCCGGAGCATCCCGGTCCCGTAGATCCGGTTACCGTGTACGAAGTCGTCGTTGCCGGAGAAACGGAGATCGAAGTTCCGCTCAGGTTGCCGGGCATCCAGTTGTACGTGGTCGCGCCGCTCGCCGTAAGCGTGGTGGAGCTGCCGGAGCAGATCGGGTTCGTTCCTGCAGAAGCCGTGACAACCGGCGCAGGGCCGACCGTAACGGTGACTTGTTCGCGCCACCAGCCGGGACAGGTTCCGACCCAATACGTCGTGGTCGAGGTCAGCGCGGGTGTGGTGTAAGAACTTCCCGTGAAGAACGGCGAGCCGCCAACGGAAGTCGTGTACCAGTTGTAAACTGCGCCCGGGGGAAGCGTACCGACGGAGCTCACCGTCAGCGTCACCGAGTTGCCGGAGCAGATCGTGATGTTGTTGATCGAGAAATCGAAATAGGGAATCGAAGCGTTGTTGGTGCCGGGACATCCTTTCGTCGCACCGTTCGGCGTGAATTCCGTGAGGCCGCCGGAGTTGGTGGTGCCGTTGACGCCGCCGTTGGCGTTGCGCGCAGGCGTACCGTTGGAAATCGCGATGTATCCGCCACCGCCGCCGCCGCCCGGGCCTTCGCCTTCGTTCGAAGAGAAAGGCAGGTTGACGACCTGGTTGCCGCCGTTGCCGCCATTGGCATTGATCGTGATCGTATTGGAAATGGCACCGACCGAATTGAGGATGACGGCACCGCCGCCGCCACCGCCGCCCGCACCGTCGATACCAGTGATGATGCCCGATCCGCCGACGGCATTCGCGCCGTTCAGACCGTTGGCGTTGATCGTTCCCGCGCCGGTAACCGTGCCGTAATTCAGCAGGTACACAATGCCGCCGCCGTCGCCGCCGTTGCCGCCACCGCTGTTGTTCTGGTCGCCCGCGCCGCCGCCACCGCCCATGAATACGCGCGGATATCCCTGCGCAGCCACGGTGTTGTAATCGAGCACACGACCGCCAAGGCCGGTACCGTTGGAACGCCGTGCGTCACCACCCCAGGCAGCGGAGTTATCGGGACCTTGCGTGGTTGCGTTAGCGTTGCTGCCGGAGAACGTATAACCGCCGCGACCGCCGCCGGAAGAGTTGGCAGCCGTGCGCAGGCTCATCGTATTGACGGGCGCTTCGAGGTTCCAGGCTGCGGTCCAGCCGGCGCCGGTTTGATCGGGAATGCCGAGGCCGCTGTAGACTGCGGAAGCCGTGGTGGAATTCGGTCCGTTTGCGCCGCCGCCGCCGCCGCCGTTGTGACCGGAACCGCCGCCGCCGCCATTCGCAGGAGCAGCACGCGAATACCGTCCGCCGAACGCGTCGTATTCCGCTTGATAGCCGGCAACGCTTTCGCCCTTTTCAGCACCATCGGCGCTGTTGGTGGAAGCGTTGGAATTCGATCCGAAAGTCGTGTTGTTGTCGCCGACGAGCGAGCCGCCGCGGAAACCTTTGCCGTTGACGTCGATGGTGCCGTTGATGATCGTGTTGCCCTGCACTTCGACGGCCAGCACGCCGCCGATGGTGCCGTTCCAGTCGTCGCAGGTCAGTGATGCGCCGGCGTTGATCGTGAGTGTCGTGTAGCGCGGCACGCGTACCACCATCGGTTTGCGTGCGGTTCCGCCATTGGGAATGTAGGTGTTCGTCGTTCCGCAATCGATCACGATGGTCGTAGCGTTCGGAACGGAAACGACCTGGCGGAATTCGTACAGGCCCGTGCTGTAATAGTTGCCGGGATCGACACGGCCCCACGAGGTATCCGGGTTCGGAGAAAGGCCGAGATCGCGGATGATCGTGCCCTGCACCTGGATGAGCATAACGAGATCGCCGGGCTGCAGGTTGGAAGCAAAACGTCCGTTCGTATTCAGCGCGCTGTTGGCAACAGGGATGGTCGTGCTTCCCGCGGAAACGAGCGCCGTGATCGACGTGTATTCATTCACGATCGTATTGGCCGCGGTAACGGTGCGGGGACCATGAACGCCTTGCTGGGCAAATGAGAAAATAGGGGCGAAAACGGCAATAGCCGGCAGGAATGCAAAAAGCAGCTTTTTCATTCAGCAGTTGGTGTGCAAGTGAGCAGCTACTAATATAGCGGAAATTGTCACATAAAGAATGATGCATGACGCACCTTATGTGACTTCATTAAAAGATTCAAAAATTCAACATTCAAAAATTCTTTACACAGCAAGCTTTCCCGCTAAAGAATTTTTGAATGTTGAATCATTGAATTTTCAATTTTCTTCTTTGAAAGGATTCCGCGGCGTCCAATCCGACGGCTTGAGGTAATCGATGAACGGACGGATCACCTGGTTGGAAAGACCGTTGCGGTGACGGATGTAGCAGACGAGATCGTGTGCCACGGCCCCGACGGTAGATTTCATTTCTGCGGCGGTGCGACCGAGATACACCTGCTGCACGCCGGCTTCCAGTCCTTCCGCAACATAATCGTAAAGGATGCGCTGGTAGAGGCAATGCTCGGTGTTGTAGTGATAATCGATGCCGATGAAATGTGCTTCGAAATGTTCGCCGCAGCGGAAGGACGATCGGAAGGCGACGAGTTTGCCGTCGAGGCGGTAACCGACGATGCGGAAATTTTCCGGGAAACGTTTTTTCATTTCCGTAAAATAGCTTCCGCCGAGGGCCGCCAAACGGAATTTCGCGCGTTCGTGCAGGTTGTAATACAAGCGGTACAATTCGCCTTCGTGCTGTTCCGCCATTTTCGCATCGATCTCCACCAGCTCGAGCGGCGACGATTTTTTGTACACCGATTTCGCGCGATTGCGGTACTTCTTGCTCATCGCGTTCAGGTAGTCATCGAACGTTTTCCATTCGCGCGGCAGCGTCACGAGCATTTCCGGCTCAACGAGAAAGCGGTGATAGCGTTTTTTGCGCAGCCAGTCGGAAGGGATCTCGTCGGGCTTCGCGAAAAAATCTTTCACGAGAATCGCGGAAATTTTTGCGGGAAGACGATCATTACCGGTGATGAGCTTGACCGTTTCGCAGAAGGCGCGGTAAACGGTTTCCGCATCGGCGCCCGGACGCATGCCAATGCCGTATTCGCCGCTGATGAAATTGTTGCCGGACACCAGCATGCGAAATCCTTTTTCGTCTTTCGTGCGCTGGAGCCATTCGCCCCATTGACCGAGCAGCGCGGTGGTGTGGCTGCGCTCAGCGGCAAGCGGCTTGAGGATATGGCCGATCTCTTCGGCGGAAAGGTGAATGACCTGGAAATAAAATACGGCGAGCGGCTGGCCCTGTGCGTCGGACAGCTGGCCGTAATAAAAACCGAGCGCAGGAGAAGCGGTGCGTTCGAACGCCTGGAGGTAATCCCAGCTCAGGAAAAAATTCGAAGGAGGAACGGTGCGGTCCCAGGCGGTACGATCCAGCGTTGCGAGCGAAGGCGCCAGCTCCACCGTCAGGTCTTCTGCGAGACGATAGGTGCCGGCGGCAGATTTTTTATCGGATTTCCGGGGTACCAAACGCAGCGATTTTTCTGTGATCGATCGGGCCAGCAAGGCCATCCGGAAAGCGGGACAAATCAGCATAATTTCGATGTCGTTTTAGCCGCCCGGATATTGTAAGTATAACGATAATTTTTCATCGCGCGAGCAGCTCCACCATTTTCAGCAGCTCCGGATCCGGTTCCTGCAGCTGTTTCGTCGCTTCGGCAAAAGGCGTATACACAATTTTCTTGTCGACGATGCCGACCATCACGTGGCGTTGTCCTTCCTGCAATGCTTTGACGGCAGCGTATCCCATGCGGCTGGCGTTGACGCGTTCCATGCAGCTGGGCGAGCCGCCGCGCTGGATGTGCCCGAGCACGGTGATGCGCACGTCGAGCTGCGGGAAAACTTCTTTCACCTTCTCTCCTACTTTGAACGCGCCGCCCGCTTCGTCGCCTTCCGCCACGATGATGATCTTCGAATGCTTGTCGCTGCGGCTTTTTTCGAGACGCGCGAGCACGGCTTCCATGTCGTTTTTCGTTTCCGGGATCATGATGCCTTCCGCGCCCACACCGATGCCGCTGTACAACGCGATCAGTCCCGCATCACGCCCCATCACTTCGACGATGAACACGCGGTTGTGCGATTCCGCCGTATCACGGATTTTGTCGACGGCTTCGACGACGGTATTGATCGCCGTATCGTAGCCGATGGTGAAATCGGTTCCTTTCAGGTCGTTGTCGATCGTTCCCGGACAACCCACGAAGGGAATGTCGCAGATCTTCGAAAACTCCAGCGCCCCGCGGAAGCTGCCGTCGCCGCCAATGACAACGACGCCTTCGATGCCGAGCTTCTCGAGATTGGCTTTCGCTTTCTCGCGTCCTTCCAGCGTAAGGAAGCGCGGGCTGCGGGCCGTCTTCAGGATCGTTCCGCCGCGGTGAATGATGTTCGCCACCGAACGCGCATCCATGCGAAAAATGTCGCCGTCGATCATTCCTTCATAACCGTAACGAATGCCGAATACGTTCAATCCGGAAGCAACACCGGTACGCACCACAGCGCGAAGACAAGCGTTCATTCCGGGAGAATCGCCGCCCGAGGTGAAGACTGCAATTGATTTCATTTTACGAAGGTAAAGGGAAAAAATATGCCGATATGCCAATGTGCTGATATGCCGATGTCTCCCCAAATCTCCAAAATGGAAGCATGTTGAAAAATTTTATCTACCTACGGTAGATGTTTCGCTGAACGGAAACCGGATTTGTTTTTTTGAATTTTAGCGATTTAGATTTGCGGCGTTTTTTCACTTAACGTTTATATGAAAGCAAAAGGAAACCTTATCGTTGATCTTACTTTTGAATTTGCACTCGGCATTGTTGAGATCACGGGCAAACTTGAATCACAAAAGAAATTTGCAATCGCGAACCAGCTTTGCAAAAGCGGAACTTCCGTCGGCGCCAATGTCCGCGAAGCGCAATCTTCCGAAAGCCGGAATGATTTCATTCACAAAATGAAAATCGCTTCAAAAGAAGCCGAAGAAACAGAATACTGGCTGCTGCTGTGCAAACACTCCGACCTTCTCCCCGATCCCGGCATTCTTTTCGAAAAGATCAAAACCATTCAACGAATCTTAACCTCGATCATCACCACTGCCAAAAGCCGTCAATAGCACGAAATTCATCGGCATATCGGCACATTGGCATATCGGCATATTATTCTTCGGACGCCGGGCGCAGCTTATGAATCTTCTTCGTTCCCGCATACATCTCATACTTCAGCAACCGGCATTCCAGCGGACCGTTGAAGAGCGTGATCTTGCGTGACGGGCGCAAACCTACTGCGCGCATGCCTTCGGGATTCGAGGTGATCATCCAGGCTTCGTAGCCGGAATATTTTTTCTTGAGCGTGTCGCCGATCTGCTTGTAGAGCGTTTCCGTGTCGTCCTGGTCCATGCGCTCGCCGTAAGGAGGATTCAGGAATAAGAATCCTTTGCCTTCGGGCGGCGTCCATTCGAAGAAATCGGCGTTGATGGTTTTGACGATGTCTTCGACCTTCGCCAGCTTTACGTTCTCGCGGGCTTTGCGCAGCGTGTTGTGCGAGATCTCGATGCCGGTAATGTCCTGCACGTCACTGCTGATGCGGTCGAGCGCGCCGTCGGTGATCTTCTCCCATAATTCCGGCTCGAAATCTTTCCATTTTTCGAAGCCGAATTTTTCGCGGAAATAACCGGGAGGAATATTGTTCGCATACAGCGCCGCTTCGATCGGGATGGTGCCGGAGCCGCACATGCCGTCGATCAAACGGAAACGCGGGTGCCACTCGCTGAGCAGGAGGATGCCGGCAGCCAATACTTCGTTCATCGGCGCACGACCGGTATCTTCACGATAACCGCGCTTATGAAGCGAATAGCCCGAGCTGTCGAGTGAAACGTTCACTTCCTCGCGCGAGATGTGAATGTTGATGCGCAGCGTCGGAAACTCAGTATCCACCGAAGGACGGCGGTTATATTTATCGCGGAACTGGTCGACGATGGCGTCTTTTGTTTTCTGCGCGATGTAATAGCTGTGATTAAAAATTTCGGTATTCAGCGTGCAGTCGACCGCGAGCGTATCGTCAGGGCCGAGCCATTGTTCCCAGTCGATGCTGCGAATGCCTTCGTAAAATTCCTGCTCGTTCGTTACGGAAAACGAGGAGACGGGCATGAGCACGCGCAGGGCGGTACGCAGCAGGTAATTCGCTTTGTACATCGTGCCTTTGTCGCCGATGAAGCTGACGGCGCGTTTGTGCTCTTCCACTTCGCGGCCGCCGATCTTCAGCAGCTCTTTTGCCAGCACGCCTTCGAGTCCCTGCATCGTTTTGGCGACCATGCGGAATTCGCCGGGGTTCATGTTTGTTTCTTCAGACATCGCTGCAAAGGTACGAGAAGGATTTCAGTACGAAGGAAACTCCTTTTGCAGGAAGAAATACAGCTGCTTTTCCGGCTTCGCCTCAGAAATCGTTTGACAAAAATCACGCGCATCGCTGCATCGCGTCAATTCGTGTCGGAAGCAATTGGTTTCTCTTTGCGGTAACCAACTTTTGTCGTCATGAAAAAGATCCTTCTTCCGTTTTTCTTTCTCTTTGCGGGACTGCAACTTCACGCGCAGGATTCGCTCTTCCCTTATACCGCCGGCGGGTTCGGGCATTTTTTCATCGGACCGGGATTTTTCTCCAGCCAGAAGATCACGGATTACCTTGGAAAATCGGACGTGCTGCACACGAACATTCCGTTCCGGCCGGGAAATATTTCGGGTGGCGAAGGTTTCGGATTGCTCGGGCGATTCATCGTTGGCGGCGGCGGCTTCGGCAATAGCCTGATGCGCACCTCCACCGATTCGGCGCGCCTCGACGTGGGATTCGGCGGCGGCTATTTCAAGTTCGGTTACGTGTTTCATTATACGCGCGGCAATTTCACTTACCTCTACGGCGGCGTGGGCTGGGGCGCGATGAATGTGCGCATTGAAAATCTCGCTTCCGAAACCGATATTCGCTTCAACCATCAGCATCCGATTGCGCCGGGACAAAAAGGCGATTACACGCTCGGCCTTACCTGGTATGATGTCGGCGTGAGCTATAAGCGACTTTTCTCTGCTGCGCGCGAGCCGGAAGGTGACGGCGGATTTATGGCGGGCATCGACCTGGGCTGCCTCATCGCCGTTCCGAATTCCGATTGGGAAAACGACAACACCACCGAAGTCGTCAGTGGTCCTCCCGTTCCTGCCGGCATGCTGAGCCCGTACATCCGGCTCACGATCGGCGGCGGCGGTTTCGGCCGGCGGTAAACAGAGGAGATTGAGTAATTTCGGCCTCCCGGCGCCCAATGCCGGTTTCTCCTGTCATGCTCGATCTTGCTCTCGCCCGGATGGAAGGGCTCGTGGTTCATTTCGTCGGCAACAAGCTGCGCGAAGAAAAATTATTCATCTCCAATGAGCCGGTAACGGAACTCGATGAAGATGAAGAAGCGATGCTGCTGAAATTTTTCATGAAATCGTTCAACACCGAAGAGCTGTATCGCTTCACGCATCCTTCTGATCTTTCGCTGAACGAGATTTATACGTTTGCTTCGAAATTGTTTGCCGATCCGGATACGTTCGCGAAACAATCGAAGAACATGGCGAATCATCTTTACGCCTGCTCCACGCATCCGAAAGTAAAAGGCGGCGAATTGTACGTCGCGTATTTCAGTCATTGCGTGATCGACGGCGAAGAGGTGGATGCGATCGGACTTTTCAAAACCGAAAGCAAAGAGAAATACCTCGACGCCACGATGAAGAAAGAAGCCTATCGCCTGCATTTTCACGAAGGCGTTCCGCTGGGAAAAGTGGAGAAAGGCTGTCTCATCCTCAACAAAGGCGCGGAAGAAGGTTTTACGGTTTGTGTCGTTGATTCGAAGAACGGCGAAGCGCTTTACTGGACGAATGATTTCCTGAACGTCACGCCGCAGAGCAACAGCTTCCACCAGACGAAAACGTATCTGAAGATCTGCCAGGAATTCGTGACGAATCAACTGCCGGAAGTGGCGGAAGTAACGAAGGCCGACCAGATCGATCTCATGAACCGCTCGGTGGAATATTTCAAAAGCAACAAAGAGCTCAACTCGGAGAATTTTGCAGAAGAAATTTTCGAAGAGCCTGAAGTCCGCGATTCGTTCCGGAATTTCAAAAAGGACTTCGAGCAGCAGCACGACATCGAAGTGGAAGACGGTTTCGAGATTTCAACGAAAGCCGTGAAGAAACAGGCGCAGGTTTTCAAGAGCGTCCTCAAGCTCGACAAGAACTTCCACATCTACATTCACGGCGACAAGCGGCTGATCGAAAAAGGATTTGACGAAGAGACAGGGAAGCATTATTACAAGATTTTCTACGACCAGGAATTCTAATTCGGTAATTCGGGCACTCGGTCATTCGGGAAAAGCGGCTGCCGTTCGCTTGGAATTCCGATAGCCGCATAATCAGAAGATCAGAGATTGTGCATTAGCCGAATTACCGAATGCACGAATTACCGAATGACCCATTTTTTACCTGGTGAAAATCCATGCTACGGCGACTCCGCAAAGGATCGTGAGGAACTTGTAAAGATTGAAGCGGTGATTTTCCGTGCTCTCGAAGAGGATCGTCGTGGAGATGTGCAGGAAAATTCCGACGACCATTCCCATCACGACGTTGAAATACGGTTGCAGATCACCCTGCAGCTGCATGCCGATGAAATGGCTGGCGATCATGCCGAGCGGCGTCATCAGCGCGAAAAGGCCGAGCAGTGAAAACGCTTTGGCTTTCGAATGGCCGAGGTGCAGCAGCAATCCCATAAAAGCCAGGGCGATCGGGATGTTGTGCAGCACGATGCCGGTGAGGAACGGCGGAAAAATTTTTGCGTCGCTGGTTTCGATGCCCAGCGGCATGCCTTCGAGCAGCGAATGCAGGCAGAGACCGGCGACTACGCCCATCGGAATTTTCGCGTGGCCGTGCGCATCGTGCTCCTGCTCGTGCGCATGGACGTGAACGTGCCCGTGCTCGATGCCTTCGGAAATGTATTCGAGCAGCAGCTGGATGAGAAAGCCGGCGAGTATCCAGATGCCGACGTTCGCTTTGCCGGATTCGTACAGCTCGGGGATGAGATGCAGCAGGCTGATCGAAAAAAGAAACGCGCCGCTGAACGCCAGCAGCAATCGCATCGGGTTGCGCGGAATTTTTATCGCCAGCAGCATCGCGCCGCTGAGCAGCACCGACACAAAAGCGATCAGTCCGTAGAACAGCAGCAGCATATCAGCGTTTTCGTGCAATGATGATCAGGCGCGGAGACGAATTTTCCTCGAACGGCGCCAGCGAATAATCGCCGAACAGGTGCTCGATCTCGAAATGATCTTTCAGCAAACTGCGGAAATCGGAAAGGCGCAGCAGCTGCACCGATTCGGAAAAGAGAAACGTTTGCCCGCCGTCTTCCACCGTGATCTTTTTGTAGATGATGCGGTCGCGGACTTCTTTTTGCCAATGAAAAACGACGTTCTCCTGCTGCCGCGAGCCGGAATAGCAACCGCCGATCTCGCGCTCCACCACGGTGGCATTGAAGAAATCGATCACGAAAAATCCGTCGTTGCGCAAACCTTTGCAAACGGAATCAACGACGTGGCAATTGTCGCGGAGGTTGCCGAAATAGCCGAAGCTCGTGAAGAGGTTGAAGATGCCGTCGAAATAATGCATCATGAACGGACGGCGCATGTCGTGCTCGAAAAATTGCAGTCCATCCGTTTCGTTCCGTTTCGCTTCGCGGATGCTTTCGGGAGAAAGATCGATGCCCGTCACGTCGAAGCCTTTACGATGCAGCGCCACCGAATGCCGGCCTTTTCCGCAGGCCAGATCGAGAATACGCGCGCCGGGCGGCAGCTTCAGATAATCAATAAGGCGATCGATGAATGCCGCAGCTTCCTGTTCGTCACGGTTGCTGTACAGCATATGGTAATACCGACTGTTGAACCAGTCTTCGAACCATTCGTGAGATGTCTTGTCGTTCGGCACGGTGCAAAGATAGGGAGGAGTTCGGAGTTGGGAGTTTTGAGTCCGGAGTTTTGGGCTGGGAGTTCGGAGATTGTTCAGCTTTTTTGAATCACGATGCGCACGTTGAGAATCCACGGCTGCGGCTGGTACACGTTATTGCGGGCGCTATTACCTGTGCCGTAATTCGCATTGAGCCACGATTCCAGCTTTTCCGCTTCACCAGGTTTCATTGGTGTGATCATGTGATACGTGAACTTTCCCATTCCGTCAGTGGTGGCGAGCGCTTCGAGCGTGGTATAATTCTTCAGGAATTTCAGTTGGTCTTCCGGCTTGATTGTTTTCGTAACACCGGTTCCGTTGATCGACGGCAGGATGAATTGAAACAATTTAGCTTCCACTGCAACTTCATCCACCTCCTGGTGATTGGGATCGATGTCGAAATCGCTTTCGTACGGTGCACGCGCATTCGAATAATCAGTGGCGTGGTTCGGCAAACCTTTCGCATCGTAATAATCCCATTGCCCGACTTTTTGTCCTTCAGAATAATTACCGCGGCTTTTCAGCTTGCCGTTTTCATACCACGTTTCGCATTTGCCGTTGCGCTTACCTTTAGCATAATGGCTGACCGTCTTTTTTTTACCCGACGGATAATATTCAATACAGATGCTGTCGCGCCTGCCATTGCGGTAAAACCGGTAATCGATGACGTTGCCCGTGAGTGAATCGTATTTCCGGTAATCGCCATTCCGGTTAAAACCGCGGTAATACGTGACGTCGCTTACTTTTCCATTGGGATAATAATTGGTGACAGTATCGTTCGCCGCACTGTTGGCATATACGCGCATCACCCTTCCGTTATCGTAATACAACGTGCGTTTTCCGCTCCGTATTCCGTCGATATACGTGCATTCTTCCTTCGGCTTTCCATCTTCGTACCACCCGACAGAAGGCCCGTTCCACTTCCCGTTACTGCTGCTCAATACTGCTTTCTTAGCGCCCGAAGCATAAAATTCTTCCTGCAGTCCATCCTCTTTCCCGTTTACATAACGACGGATAGATTTCACCGGTTGCTTTCCATTGACCTGCTGATCGTACCATTCGATGACTTCACCTTCCGGAGCGCCTTTGATCTCCATTGCTCCCAACTCGTACCAATAAACGGAAGGCCGGAGATTACTATTGACAAAAGCTTTCCGCATCAGCCGGCCGCTGGCGTAATACCACGTGAGCGTATCTGTAAATAGTCCGTTCACATAATTCCCGCGAAATACCAGGACGCTGTCCGCATGATTATCGCGATACACCTGCTGATAGATCACGACCGGCCCCAGTAACGTGCCGTCTTCATCGAAGCGCGCATCGAAAGAATACCGGTGACTGTAATCCGTAAACGTATAGTTTGCACGATAGCCGGTCACAGATAATCTTACCTGCTGCGAATGACCGATGAGCGCAGGCAGCAAAAGAAAGAGGGCGAAGATCTTTCGCATGAAAAAGGGTTTGTCCAAAAGTACAATTTGCTACCGCAGACGAAATGAGCAACTGCCGACTGCCATTGCAGACTGCCGGTTGCCAATTGCAGGCTGCTAACCGCCAACTGTATTTTCCTATCTTTACTTCGCATCTATGCCCTTTCATTTCCGGAAAAAACTCCTCGCGCTTTTCCTGTCGGTTTTCGCCGGCTGCTTCGTTGCTGCGCAGGATTACAAGTTCAGCCATCTCGGCGTGGAGAACGGGCTTTCGCAATCCGTCATCAATTGCATCCTGCAGGACAGCCGCGGCTTCATGTGGTTCGGCACGCAGGAAGGACTGAACCGTTACGACGGTTACAACTTCACCATCTTCAAGCGCAACACGGAAGATTCGGCTTCGCTGTCGAACAACTTCATCTACTCGATGCGGGAAACGCACGACGGCTTGTTGTGGGTGGGCACGAACGGCGGCGGACTGAACTGTTTCAACCCGGCAACCGGGAAATTCACGCATTACAAAAACGATCCGAAGAATGCGAATTCGCTGAGCAACGATATCGTGCGCGTTATCCTCGAAGACCGCGAAGGAAATTTGTGGGTGGGCACCGACGACGGTTTGAATCTGCTCGATCGCGCCACGGGTAAATTCACGCGTTTCACCAGCAACGAAAACGATCCGTTCAGCCTGAGCTCGGGACGCGTTTACGATCTCATCCAGGACGGCGAAGGTAATATCTGGGTGGGCACGTACGGCAAAGGCATCTGCATGTTCGATCGTGCGTCGCGGAAGTTTTTCAATTACCAGCTCACGGAAAGCGAGATCGCGCATTTCTATCCTTCGGATTTCAGCAATGATGCGAAACGCCGCGCGCAATGCCAGCAGGTGCGTTCGCTGCTCATCCCCGACCCGATTCACCTGTGGGTCGGCACGAACGGCGGCGGCATCGAAGTCTTCAACATCGCGTCGCATTCGTTCGAGAGCGTGCTGTTCCCTAATGGAAACGTAAACGCGCTTTCCAATACGAAAGTGCTTTCGATGTGCGATGACCAGCGCGGCAATACGTGGCTGGGCGTTTTTGAAAGCGGCATCGACATTTACAACCGCTCGACCGGCCAGGTGAATTATTGCCTGCCCGTGGAGCACGACAATTATTCGCTGAGCTCTTCCGAGATCAAAACGCTTTACCGCGACCGCAACGGCAATATGTGGGTGGGCACGAACGGTGAAGGCATCAACGTGCATTTTTTCTCGACCGCGTTCATCAGCCACATCCGCAAATCGGAAGCGACCGACGCAGGAGAAAACACGCTCAAGAGCAACAAGATTCTCAGCATCATGCTCGACAAATCCGGCTTGCTCTGGATCGGCACGTCGGGCGGCGGATTGACGACACTCGATCGCAAAAAAGGAAATTACACGCAGCACCCGGAGCTTTCCACCGCAACGAACAACAGTGTGCTTTCCCTGCTGCAGGCGTCCGACAGTTCGATCTGGGTGGGCACATACGGCGAAGGACTGAACCATTATTTCCCGAAAACGAAAAAGGTCGTGATGTATCCGCCCAACGACCGGCTTGGCGACGGCAACATTCTTTGCATCACGGAAGAGCCGGGCACGGGAAAGATCTGGTTCGGCACGTTCGGCGCGGGCATTTATTGTCTCGATCCGAAAACGGATTCGCTGCAGGAATTCACTTCGGACAGCGACAGCCTCAGCAGCGATTACATCTACACGCTGTTCTTCGACCGGACCGGTTCGCTCTGGATCGGCACACGTTCCGGCGGTGCGATGAAGCGCGACAAGACGACGGGAAAATTCATCCAGTACGTGCACAACGATACGGACAAGCAATCGCTGTCGAACAACATCGTGTACTGCATCACGCAGGATATGAAAGGCAACATCTGGATGAGCACGGCCAACGGGCTGAATCAATTTCACCCGGAGTCCGGCAAGTTCACGACGTATTACGAGCGCGACGGATTGTGGAGCGACAACGTGTACGCGATCCTTCCGGATGAGAAAGGCAACCTCTGGCTGAGCCACAACAAAGGCATCACGCGTTTTTCTCCCGACGCAAAAGGCGATGCGCGCTTCCGGAATTTCGGTCCCGGCGCCGGCGTGCAAAGCTCGGAATTCAACCAGGGCGCATTCTTCCGCAGCAACAGCGGTGAACTGTTCTTCGGCGGACAAAAAGGCATCAACATCGTCGACACGCGCAAGCAGGAATGGCATTCGCTGCCGCCGCAGGTGTACCTCATCGCTTACAAACGCTTCGGCAAAGAAGTGCATCTCGACAGCAACATCATCGCGAAGCAATACATCAACGTGACGTGGCGCGACAATTATTTCTTCTTCGAATTAGCCGCGCTCGATTACGTCGATCCTTCGAAGAACCAGTACCAGTATCGTCTCGAAGGAGCGGATGAAGAATGGTCGCCGGCCACGACGAACCGCTACATCAGCTACACCAATCTTCCCGGCGGACATTACCGGCTGCACGTGCGTGTTGCCGATTCGAACGGGAACTGGAGCGAAGACCGCGTCGTCGTTTCGATCAACGTGGAGCCGCCGTTCTGGCGCACGAACTGGTTCTATTCGCTTTGTGTTGTCGTGCTGATCGCGGGCATTATCGTTTTCATCCGTTACCGCACCGCCGCGATCAAAAAAGAGAACCGCGTTCTCGAAGCGAAAGTGGCGGAGCGCACCCACGAGCTCGCGCAGAAAAACGCCGACATCACCGCCAGCATCGAATACGCGCGCCGTATCCAGTCGGCGATATTGCCGGAGCTGAATGAAGTGTACCACACGCTGCCGGAAAGCTTCGTGCTTTACAAACCGAAAGACATTGTCAGCGGCGATTTCTATTGGTTCGCCGAGAAGAACGGGCTTTGCATTTTCGCCGTGGCGGATTGTACGGGACACGGCGTTCCCGGCGCGCTGATGAGCATGATCGGGCACAACCTGCTCAACCAGATCATTCTTGAAAAAGGCGTGACCGATCCTGACGAAGTGCTCAATCGACTGAACGACGGCGTGCGTGCGGCGCTCAAGCAGGACCATCACGAACAGGACACGAGCGACGGCATGGACATCGCCATCTGCACGATTGATACGAAGCGACGCGAAGTGCTGTTTGCCGGTGCGCTGCGTCCGCTCATCTTGGTGAAACGCGGCTTGCTCAGCAAGATCGAAAGCGACCGTTTCCCCATCGGCGGCTCGCAGGATACGCGCGAGCGCAAATTCACGCTGCACCGTTTTCCGCTCGAAGCCGGCGACACGATCTACATGTTCTCCGACGGATTCGCAGACCAGTTCGGCGGCGAAAAAGGAAAGAAGTACATGATGAAGCGCCTGCTCGAAACGCTGCTGAAGTACAGTCATCTTTCCATGCCCGAACAATCCACGAAGCTCGAGCAGTCGTTCGAATCCTGGAAAGGCGAATACATGCAGGTGGACGACGTGTTGCTGGTAGGTATCCGTTTGTCGTGAAAACAATGTGCTGATTTGCTAATGGGTGAATGTGCTAATGCGCACCATCCTCGCGCACATTTTCTATGCAGCAGAGCCCTTGCGATTTCTTTGCGCCCTTAGCTTTACGGTTTTCCTAAAAGCCAAATCGGAATTCTTGCTTCTCCATCATCACCGGCAACATTAGCATATTAGCATATTAGCATATTGACACATTAGCACATTGATCAGGAAACCGTACGCCTCCCCATTTCTCCCCGTTCCGTAAAAAGGTTTAGTTTTGTCATTAAACCCTTTCCGGGAAATTCCATCTTAATTCAAAAGGAAAAAACTTCAGGCACATGAAGCGCTACCTCACTCCGATTGTTGCTACCTGCACGGCCCTTGCCGTCGTGGCGTTTGTATTCGTGAACGGCTGTAAAAAAGAAACCACCGATACCGAAACGACTTCTGCAACCGACAATAACATTTGCGAAGGCGAATTCATGCGCCTGCTTCCGACGGTCAACAAGATCGCTATCGACGAACCGGGCGTTCACCGTCTCGGCAACGGCAACCAGGTTGCTTCTGCCTGCCCGACGGTTACCGTCAATACGCCGAACCAGTTCCCGCTGGTGATGACGATCGATTACGGCTCCGGCTGTTCCGATCCGATCGACGGCAAAATCCGCAAAGGCAAAATCCGCGTTTCGATGGACCGCCAGTGGGATTCTACCGGCTGCGTCGTCACGATGAGCCTCGATACGTTCTTCGTGGGCGCGGTCCAGTATGAAGGCACGATGTCGCTGACACGTACGGCACCGAATGCCTTCCACCAGGTGATCACCAACGGCAAATGCACCAAGAACACCGGCGACCCGTGGACGATCCTGTACGGCTCCGACCGCACGATCACGTTCACTTCGGGCTCCAACAACTCGTCTGTCGCACAGGTCATCACCGTCGACGGCACCTGCAACGGCACCGACCGCAACGGCGTGACGTACACGGGCACCATCACCTCCCCGATCGTCCGCGACCTGACCTGCACCTGGATCACGAAAGGCACGTTCGACCTCACCCCGAGCGGCAAGTCGACCCGCACGATCGATTTCGGCAACGGTGATTGCGACAACAAAGGCACCATCAAGATCGACGGCAACACCTTCGAATTCACGATGAACTAAGCATTGCTTTTTCAAACGGGAAACGGCTTCCGGAAGGGGGCCGTTTCTTTTTTATGGGGATAATGCAGAACGGGAAATCCCGGCAATTCCAATGGGAATAGTTAAAAGGTTGGTTTGTTGGTTAGGTTGGTTATTATTAAAATGAAATCCAACCCAACCAACCAACCAACTTAACCAACCTTTTCCTGTGGAAGCATAACCCCTCCCAATCAGCGCCACTCCCATCCCATTCCCCCTCCCAAACTTTTTTTTGTTATTTCAAAACTCAGGCTATATTTGTCTAATTGTAACCCGAGAAAGCCCGTACCATTCTATGATGGTAGATATTTATGACTTTTATGATAAGATGGAGCGCAATAATATTATGCTCTCCTTCAAGGGTGATATTACCTCGGAGTTGCTGACATCCATACTGCAGATCATGGAGTCCAAACTGGACACGATGCAGGAGGAGCCGAAGATCAAGAAGAAAGTCTACAACGTCCTGGTGGAATGTCTCCAGAACCTTTACCATCACATGGACGAGATCCCGCGTTCGCTTAACGGCGCTGCGGTCACGACCGGCGATGGTGAAAATATCCGTTCGGCGATCTTCATGATCGGCAAGCTGGACAACCAGTACAACATCATCACGGGCAACTACATCCTCACGAATAACGTGAACGGGTTGAAGTCCCGCCTCGACGAAATCAACAAGCTTTCGAAAGAAGAGTTGAAAGATTATTATAAAGCGGTGCTGAACAACGGCGAAATGTCTGAAAAAGGCGGTGGCGGTCTTGGCATGATCGACATTGCCCGCAAGACCGGCCAGAAGCTGAACTATCACTTCATGCCTGTCGACGACACGTATTCGTTCTTCAGCCTGAACATCAAAATCGCACAGTAGCACACACATCATCATAACACTATGGAACGCATTGTTATTGAAGGCACACCGAAAACTCCGACGATTAATTTTGATATGACGTCGGGTACGCTCGAGATCCGTGGACGCTCCATCCCGGAAAACTCGATTGAATTTTACAAGCCGCTGGTAGAGCACCTCGAACGTTACGCGCAGAAGCCGCAATCCAATACCAACGTTAATATTCAGCTGGAGTATTTCAACACCAGCTCCTCCAAGTGCATCCTCGACGTTTTCAAGAAGCTCGAAGCGATCCACAAAGGCGGTTCGGTGATTGTCATCAACTGGTACTACGAACAGGACGACGAGGATATGCTCGAAGCCGGCGAAGACTACCAGGCGATCATCTCGGTGCCTTTCAAAATGATTGAAGTAGCGGAATAATTTTCACGCTATTCACGATACGCGGGCGGTTCGAAAGAGTCGCCCGTTTTTTTGTTCTATTTTGTACTATGCGCCTGTTGCTTCTTTTGTTTGTGTGCAGCTGTGGTATTCTTCGTGCCAACGAAATCGATCAGCTGAAGACGTTTGAACAGATAAACGATTTCCTTCACCGCATCGACTCTACGACTGCGGATTTCTCCGTTAACGCCTACAATCGCCTGTTTCTTTTCACCCGGGATTCCGCTCAGTGGATGCGCCTGGCAGATTCTCTTCATGCGAAACCCTGGGATAAAGCGGATATCAACAACGATGGCCAAATGGATCTTGTTGTTACCGGAATGGAGTCGCATTTTATTCTGACCCTTGTAATACTGACGAATAGAGAAAAGTTCACGATCCGGACATTATCTCCCGGCTTTTTCAGCGATCCGCTTTTTCCCGTGTTGGGTAAAGCTGGAAATCAAAACTGCATTATTGTTCACCGTACATTATCCTCCGGCAGAAAATTTCCTCAACAATTACGAACCGATACCCTCGTTTACCTGTTCGGTGGTTTCGTCGAATACAACGCGCATCCTGTGAATCATCAGATCACAGAAACAAATTACGCCACCTCATTTTGTTTCGGCGAATGCCCCGTTTTCTCGCTAAGCATCAACCCATCGCGGCAGGCAAAATATGTTGCAGAGCACTACAATTACCCTGACGGTTCGTTCACCGGCCGGATCGATACGGCCCACTACAATGAAATTATTGCGCTGCTTAACTATATTGATTTTCCAAGCCTCGATAGCAATTACACTGTCAACTGGACCGACGATCAGACCAGCACCCTGACGGTTACCTACGATGGTAAACACACAAAGCAGATTGTCGATTACGGCGAGATCGGCACGTATGGCTTAGCGCTGCTGAATGAAAAGTTTTTCCTGCTGCGAAAAAACCAGGAGTGGCGGAAATAAATTTCACCAAACTAAGTGTAGCCAGCAGCAATGTTTGTATTCCGCTTCATACCAGTTTTCGCATTTCAATCCGCACATAGCGAAGCGGAATAAATCAGCACATAGCGAAGCGGAATAAATCAGCACATAGCGAAGCGGAGCACATCAACTTCATCAGCACATTCTTCCTGGCACAATTCTTTCCTTTCATTGAAATGTGAACCGCATCCACATCGGCACGTCGGGCTGGCATTATGATCATTGGACCGGCCCGTTTTACCCGGAGGAGCTCAAAGCTTCGGAGCACTTCGCGTATTACCAGCGCTTCTTCAAAACCGTCGAGCTCAACAGCCCGTTCTATCATCTTCCTTCGAAAGAAACCTTCGCCAACTGGAGAAAAGCGACACCAAAGGATTTTCTTTTCGTCGTGAAAGCGAGCCGCTACATCACGCACAACAAAAAGCTGAAAGATCCGAAGGAGAGCCTGAAGCTGCTGTTCAGCCACGCTTCCGCATTGAAAGAAAAGCTCGGGCCGTTCCTCTTCCAGCTGCCGCCATCGTGGAAAGTGAACCACGAACGGTTCGAAGAATTCCTCAAAGCGCTATCGAAGAAATACCGTTACGTTTTCGAATTCCGCAACCCGACGTGGTATGACGAAGACATTTACACGCTGCTACGGAAATACAATTGCGCGTTCTGCATTTATGAGCTGGCGCATCATCTTTCACCGGTGGAAGTGACGGCGGACTTCGTGTATGTGCGGCTGCACGGGCCCGGCGGAAAATACCAGGGGAATTATTCGGAGAAAGCGTTGCGGGAATGGGCGGAGCGATGTCGTGAATGGAAAAAGGCGAAGAAGGAGGTGTTCGTGTATTTCGATAATGACCAGCGGGCGTATGCGGCGTTCAATGCGTTGCGGTTGTTGGAGCTGGTGAAGAATAAATGAACCACGGAGACACAGAGACACAGAGAAAAAAAACTCCGTGCCTCCGTGTCTCCGTGGTTAACCAATTACGCATCGTGCAAATTACGCTTCCCGCTCCCGCGCCCCCGCCGGCAACACAATCTTCTTCATCCGCACCCCGTCCTTCTTCAGATAACCGCGCACCAGCTGGTCCGCATCCGGGTAATACGTCGCGCGCTTCACCATGTAGCGCATATCTTCCGGCGAAGAAACCGCATCGCTTTGATCGAAGTAACCATAACCCGCGTAACGACCGCGCTCAAAAAGCAAAATCGCATGCTCCTCTTCGTGACGGCCTTTGTCGAGCAGCACATAATGCTCATCAGGCTCATCAAACTCGTCGAGAATTTTTTTCACACGCTCATTATACGTTTCAATCTCTTCCGCGCCCTCGCACAAGCCGTGACACTTCTTGATGTGCCGGTGAAAGCAAGCATCACCCGTCGGGTTCAGCCCGCAATAATTCTGGCAAAGCGTCTGCTCCTCCATCCATTCATTCAGCCGTTCGCGCGCCGTCAGGTAATTCGTGAACGACACCAGCGGCCGCTGCGATTCTTCATAAGGAACGATCGCAAGATTGAACACGCCTTTTTCGTCTTTGAAAAAATCGATCGAATGCGTGAAGGCGTCGCGTTTCCGGGCGCGGTTGAATTTCGGCTTGTGCTTCTTGATCTCTTCCGACTCGAGCAGCAACGCAATCAGCTCGCTGCCGGTCTTCACAAAATCAACATCCATCAGCTCGTACAGCATCTTGTACTTGCGCGGATCTTTATTCGCAAAATGCTGGATCGCGCGGCTGCGCATGTTCGTGCTTTTACCAATGTAAATGATCCGCTTCTCCTTGTCGAGGAAATAATAAACGCCCGTTTCTTCCGGCAGTTTTTTCAGGATATACAGCTTGATCTTGTCGACCTTCGACGTGTTCAGCTCCGCAATATCCTGGTTGCGGTACGTCGGGTGGTTCGCGCGTTGCTGAAGGAGAAGATCGAAAAGTTTCGCCGTCGCT
>CAMLEF010000010.1 GCA_946478675.1 uncultured Flavobacteriales bacterium
GCTCGCGCTCGATCACCCGTCGATCTTCGAAGGTCCTGCGGATAACGTGGCGAAGATGAAAATCCTGATGGGCGCCGGTCCGAAATTCACGCATCCCGTGCACATCATCACCACCAGCCGCGGCGGCCTCGTCGGCAAAACGATCGTGAACGATAAAGAGATCCACGATAATTTCTTCGAAGTGGAACGCATGGCCGCAGTGGCCTGCGCGAATGGCGTGGAATATTTTTCGGCAGGATGGAAGATCGTGAAAGGGCTGGCGGTGCTGAAGTCGCTCTTCAAGATGACCGGCCGTGCAGGGCTCGCAACATTCACCGCGATCGCGCAGGTAGGATCGGAAGTTTTCCTGATGCAGCCCGGCGCAGTCGCCATGACGCCCGGCTCGCAACCGCTCGAGGTGATTCTCACCGGTACGCCCGTCAATCCCGGCATGCGCTATTTCCCGCTCACCGGGAATTTCATTCCGACCGACGCGAAGCAGAAAATTCTCGACCTGCTCATCAAGATCGTTTACAAAGAAGATCCGAACGATTGGGTGGTCGGCACGAAACAGCAGGCGATTATGCCGGAGCAGCATTACGCATACGGAACGACGAAAGGCTGGGGTTACGATTATTATCTCAGCACGACGTTCAGCAGCATTCACACGCAATACTTCACGCATAATCCGCCGCCCGAAGCGATCCCGCGCGAAACGGTGCTGAATTACCTGAAGGATGCGTACGCGAATATTCTGTAAACGCGGTAAGAAGCAGCGCTTTTAAAAAAAAGTAAACCTCGAAGGTTTTCAAAACCTTCGAGGTTTACTTTTTTTACTTCTTAAAATTTACAGAAGTTATTTCGTCGAGATGATCTTCAGCTCCACGCGGCGGTTCATCTGGCGGTGCTCGTCGCTGTCATTCGGTACTTTCGGAACCGTATCACCGTAACCTTTGTACGTCAAACGCGCTGCGTCGATGCCGTGCGCCACGAGGTAATCGTACACCGATTTCGCACGATTGTTGGAAAGCGTCACGTTCGATTTTTTATCGCCGACGTTATCGGTGTGACCGGAAATTTCCGCTTTCACATTCGGGTTCGCTTTCAGCCAGGCGACTGCTTTGTCGAGCTCAGCGGTTGACGTCGGTTTCAGATCGTATTTCGCCGTTTCGAAGAAAACGTTTTTCAGCTCCACGATATTTCCATCGGCGATCGGCTGCATCGGCACGTCCATTCGGAACGGCTTGCCCGGATCGGACGACGCTTTCATCTCGAACTTTTCCGAATAGAAAAGATAGCCCGGGCTGTTCACGTTCAGCGCGTAGTTTTTATTCACCGGCAGACACACCAGGAACTCGCCCGTCACCGGGTCGGAAAGCGAAGAGATGACGCTTTGACCGCTTTCCACGTCGATGAGATTGAAGGCAGCGCCCATCGGTTTGCCGGTGACTTTGTCATACACTTTTCCTTTCATGTACGTGACCGGAACCGGCTGAAGATTTTTCGGGAGCTGGAAGAAATAAATGTCATCGCAGCCGCGTCCGCCTTCGCGCGTCGAAGAGAAATAGGCGAGCTGTCCGTTGCCGTTCACGATCAAACCGCTTTCATCACCGAACGTATTGATCGGGTAACCGAGGTTCACCGGCGCGCCCCATTTTCCGGTTGCGCTGTCACGGCGGCACATGTAAAGATCGAGACCGCCCATGCCGATGTGGCCGTCGCTGGCGAAGTACAACGTCTGGTTGTCGGGATGGATGAACACGGCTTCTTCTTTTCCAGGCGTGTTGATCTGGTCGCCGAGATTGACGGGCGTGCTCCATTTTCCGTCTTCACCGAGCACGGACATCCAGATGTCGCTGTCGCCGTAACCACCGCGGCGGTTGCTCACGAAGTACAGCGTTTTTCCATCGGACGAGAACGATGGTTGCGATTCCCACGCGCTCGAGTTCACCGGTGCGCCGACATTCTGCGGGGCGGTCCATTGGTTATTCACTTTGCGCGTGATGAAAAGGTCGCAGCTGCCGTAACCCTGGCGACCGCGTCCGTAGCCGTCGTATTCCTCGCAGGCGGCGAAGAAGAGGAAGTGTCCGTCAGCGGAAAGACTCGGCGCTCCTTCGTTGCGATCAGAGTTGATCGGTGCGCCCATGTTGCGCGCGAGGCTCCAGTTGCCGTCCTCGTCTTTAAAGCTGATGTAAAAATCTTCCTGCGTCATTTCCAGCGCGCCGTTGTTCGGATTTTTCTGCTGGCGGTTGCGCGTGAAGAGGAACGTCGCGTCATCGGCGGTAACGTTCGGAAAATATTCGCAGCCGTCGGTGTTGATGTTCTCGCCCATGTTGAGCGGGTTGAACGGCACGGGTGAAGCGGTCGCTTTCAAAGCAAAGTCGCAGCTCGCTACGCCTTGTTGTGCGTTGGCGATGGTAGTGGGTGAAGTGCGCGGGCTTTTTTTCGCGAGAAAAATTTCGAAATCGGATTTCGCATCGGTATAACGGCCGAGCTTCATCTCCGCCTGTGCGCAATCGTAATAGTTGCCGATGAACAGCGAAGGATTGATCGCGAACGATTTTTTGAATTCATCGACCGCCTTCGCCCACTGGCGCATGTCGAGATATAAGTTCGCATCGAGCGCATAGGCTTCCGCGAAATTCGGATCTTCTTTTTTTGCCGTGGCGAGCTTTTCATGCGCGCATTCGTAATTGTACTGCTGCGCGCAGGTCATCGCTTCGTTATATGCTTTCGCTGCTTTTTTCGATTTGGTCGTGAGCGGCGTTTCGGTAGCGGGTTGCGCTTTGCAGGAAATGCCGGTCACCAGCAGCAGGAAGAAAAGGATTTTTTTCATGGGCGAAAAATTGAATTGCGCAGAACGTATTGCAATTGCGCAGCTCTTCGCACCGCGCAACACGCACCAACGCAACACTAAGGAATGTTCATGTATTTATGCGTTTGAAGCGAGACGTTCCACCTGGGGTTATTCATGACGTAATCGACGATCAGCGGCATCATTTGTTTCGCGCGGCTCCATTCGGGCTGAAGGAACAGCAGGCAATCCGGGTTCACCTTTGCGGCATTCTCTTCGGCCCAGCGGAAATCGTCTTTGTTATAAACGATCACCTTCAATTCGTGTGCCTTTTTGAAATTTTCTTCCTTCGGAGGAGCGGTTTTTTTCGGCGAAAGGCAGATCCAGTCCCAATCGCCGGTGAGCGGGTAAGCGCCGGAGGTTTCAATGAAGGTAAGAAATCCCTTGCTTTTCAGCGTTTGCGTGAGGTAAACGAGATTGAACGCCGAAGGTTCCCCACCCGTGACGACGATGGCTTTCGCCGGGTGCTGTGAAGCATGCGCGATGATCTCGTCGGCGGGTGTGAGCGGATGTGCGTTGGCATCCCACGATTCTTTCACGTCGCACCAATGGCAACCCACGTCGCAGCCGCCGAGACGGATGAAGTACGCCGGTTTCCCGCTGTGAAAACCCTCGCCCTGGATCGTGTAGAATTCTTCCATGAGCGGCAGCAGCGTCCCGTTGTCGAGGCCGGATTGCTGTTCGGGAGAAAGGGAAGAAGGGATGATATTGCCGGTAAATTTCATTGGGACAAAGGTAGTTTGTCCATTTGAGAATATGGAATGGAATTGTGGTCACCAGCATGGGATTCCCATGCTGGTCGGGGTATCCAACCCCGAACCGATCGGAATTCCATTGCCAATTCCATTGCAATCTCCGAACGCCAGTGAGCCCCCACATTCGAACGCAGTGAGAATAATTCTTCCCTCCGAACGCCGTAAGAATAATCACTCCCGAACGCCAGTGAGAACCTCTACTACCCGAACGCCAGTGAGAACGCACTCAAAAGATCGTTACCTCCAGCAGCCCACCCAATCCCGCATAATATTTCGCAGAACTATAAGCATAATCCCATGGACACTTCACCATTCCTGCTTTCACAGGATTCCGGTGAATGTAATTCAGCTTCTGCCGCGAAAAGTTTTCCGAATAGAGCATCACCGGGTGATAGCCGTCCAGCCACATTTTGTATTGGTCGCTTTTCGGATGAAGCAACGCTGCCCTGTGAAAAATGTCCCCCCACTTTTTATACGGACTGTACGGATCTTCGTTGATCGAGCGAATGATCTGGCGACAGGTATATCGTTTGAAATCGCGAATGAGATCCGGGATTTTGTCTTTGCCGGTTGCCGCAATGATCATGTGCAGATGATTCGACATCAGGCACCAGGAGAAGATCTCCAGTCCTTTCTTCTGCTGGCAAAAGCGAAGGGAATCAACGACGATCTTTTTGTGGCGTTCGTCAGCGAAGATGAAAAGCGAATCAACGACGGTTAAAGTGACGAAGTAAGGACGAGAATGGTCGTAAACACGAAAATGAAAACCCATAAAAAATGAAATTGGAAAACGTTAGATGCATGCATATAAAAAGTCAAGGGCGGCAAATGTAGTGCTTCGGGCGAAAATTCAAAACGAGGGACAGCATCGGGGTAGGATACCCCGACCAGCCTGTGGTGCTGCGCTTCACAGGCTGGTGAAATTTTAAAATGAAAAGTCATGAAAGTCAAAGACGCAAAGAAAATCTCGAAGTCTCTGCGCCCTCTGCGTCTCTGCGGCTTTTTAAAAACTCCCCAGCTCCTTCAACACCAGCCACGCCATCAATCCCATGCCGGTCTCTAACGCGTTTTCGTCAATGTTGAAAGTCGGAGTGTGAACACCCGCAGAAAAATTTCCATCAGGCGCCGCAGTGCCTAAGCGATAAAAGCACGCCGGCATTTGCTGGGAGAAGAACGCAAAATCTTCCGCCGTCATGCGCTGCCCGAGCGCTACGACGTTTTCTTTGCCGAGATATTCCTCCGCTGCGGCCTGCGCGCGTTCCGTGAGCGGCTTGTCGTTCACCAAAAACGGATAGCCGTTCTCGATGCGGAATTCGCAGGTGCCGCCCATGTCCTTCGCCATCGCTTCTGCCGTTTTCTTCATGAACTCGTGCGCTTTCGCCCGCCATTCTTCGTTCATCGTGCGGAACGTGCCTTCCACGTACACACGCTCGGGAATGACGTTCGTGGCGCCATGTCCTTCGATCTTTCCGAAAGCGAGCACCGTCGGCGTTTCGGCAGCGGAGCGCAAACGCGTTTTTTCATCCATGAAGAATGCATGCAGCGCAGCGATGATTGTCGCCGCCATCAGCACGGGGTTTACGTAATCGTTCGGCATTGCTGCGTGTCCGCCTTTGCCGATGAGCGTCATGTATAATTCATCCGTAGAAGCCATGTACATGCCGCTGCGGAAACCGACTTTCCCGGCAGGAAGCGAAGGGAAAACATGCTGCGCGAAAATGGAAGAAGGCTTCGGCTCATCGAGCACACCCGCTTTGATCATCAGCGATGCGCCGCCGGGGGCTTTTTCTTCGCCCGGCTGAAAAATGCATTTCACCGTTCCTTCGAACTGGTCGCGCATGTCGTTCAGGATGTGGATCGCGCCGAGCAGGGCAGAGGTATGCACGTCGTGACCGCAGGCGTGCATGATGCCTTCGTTGCGCGATTTGTACTCTACGTCGTTTTGCTCGGTGATCGGCAGCGCGTCGAGATCGGCACGCAACGCAATCGTTTTTTTCTCGGGATTTTTTCCTTTCACCAGTGCCACGATGCCGGTGTCGACCATGCGCGTATAGGGAACGCCCATTGCTTCGAGCTCATCGCAGACGAAAGCGGCGGTGTTGTATTCTTTGAACGAAAGCTCCGGGTGCGCATGCAGGTGACGGCGGATGTTCGTGACGCGCGGAAGCAATGCACGCGCAGCCTCCTGCACGGCGGATTTCAGCGTTGAGGTTTTTTCCATAATGAATCAGAAGTCGAGGCTGAAGGAAATGTACGCCTGGCGCGGCAGCATTTTTTTGTTTTCCACGCCCCACGCCCAGTCGACGCGCACAAAGTAACCCCAAAGCCGCGAACGCAGCCCGAAGCCGTAGCCGCCGATGATCGGGTCGGTATGGTTTTTCAGGATGACCATGATCGGGTTGCCGGGCGTGCCGATCACCGTCGTGTTGAGGGAGTTCGCCGGATCGTACGGGCTGCTGCCGGTCCACGCCGTGCCGATGTCGCCGAAACCGACAACCTGGAAGTTGTTGATGAAGTCGGAACGCAGCGGACGGTTGAAGAGATAACGGAACAGCGGAATGCGGATTTCGCTGTTGATCATCGCGAACGTATTTCCGTTGCGGGCGTTCTGCCAGAAGCCGCGCATCGGCGTCGCCAGCGTTTGATATGTGTAGTTCTGGTCGGTGGCGATGTTCACGCTCTGGTCGAATTTCGGCGTGAGCCAGTTGTCGACGCCGCCCATGTAATACACGAGCTTTTCGTGGCCGAACGATGTTGCGCCGCAGATCCGGTTCGCCCAGATGATCTCGCGATGCACTTTCTGGTAATACCGGAAATCGAAACCGACGACGTACAGATCATTCTTGAACCAGCGGTTGTTGTCGTTATGCGCGGTGAAGATGCTGTCGAGGCCCTGGAACGTTTCGGCAAATACTTTAAAGCGCATGCCGTTGTACAGGTTTAGCCCGCGGCGGATCGTGTTGTCGAAGACCAGTTCGAAACGCACGTTCGCAGAATTCGAGTATTGATTTTTCGCCAGCAGGTTCGCGTAATCCGTCGCGAGGAACACACGGCGGTCGTTGCGGTAGCCGTAGTAGCTGCGGAAGCTCAGCACTTCGTTGAACGGGAACTTCAAACCGTAACGCGCTTCATGCGTGTGGATCTTGCTCAGCGTGCTGTAACCGCTCACGTTGAGGAACGCCTGGCGATGCAGCATCAGCGTTTTGTCCCAGCGGCGCGTGCGGTCTTCGTAATACAAAATGTATTCGTTGTTCTTCAGGTCGCCCGACAAACGAACGCCGCCCACGATCTTGTGATCTTCGAGCAGGTCGGTCATGCCGATCTTCAGCAATCCGGTGAAGCCCGGGTTCAGATAGATCGGTGAACCGCCGCCCGCGAAGCGCTGGTAGCCCGCGTTGAGGAAGCTGTTGTCGAGCTGGCTGACGACGTACTCGGTGCTGAACTGGATCTTGTAGTTGCGCGCGATCGGCAGCAGGAACTGATCGCGCGGAGCTGGCGGCAGCGAATCGTTGCGCACGGTGTCGGGCTGCGTTTTCGGCGGCTGCGGAACATTCGTCTGCACGTTCTTCGGTTGCGTGCCGTCGAACTGGTAATTGTTGATGTCGACTTTCGTGCTGTCTTTTTTCTGCTGCTGGTCGCGCTGCTGTGGCGTCTCGTACACCTTCAGCGTTTGCATCGGCTTGCCCGATTGCGTCTGCGGTTTGGGATTCGCTTTTTCCGTCGAGTCGAGTTCCGCTTCGATCTTCGACAGCTCGATCATGCGATCGCGGTGCGCGGTGTTCTTCAGCTTCACCGGCGAAAGTGAAGAGAAATCTTTCAGCTGCTCGGTGTAGATGTAATAACGTCCGTCATGGAAAATGACTTCGGAAAGCTTTCCCGCATTCGGCGCAATGTCCTGTTCGAGAATATTGAACTTGTAATTCGTGACGGGAATACTTCTCGCGAGATAACGGTAATGCGCCGCCGTATCGATGTACGCGATCGTGCTGTCGAAGTAGCCGACGAAGCGGTTGTAAATGCCGTTCTGGTCGCTGATGTACGAGAAGTGCGTCGAATCCCACGGTTGCGCCTGCAGCTCGTTGATGCCCGGCGTATTCGTGATGCGGCGAAGCACGTTCGAACGCGTCTGCCAGTTGTACACGAAAAGGTCGAACGAGTTGCTGAGCTTCGTGTCGGGATCTACTTTCCCGAGCGTGTCGCTGTTGCGGTTCGAGCTGAAGATGATGCTCTTCCCGTTGTTCACGAAATGCGGATCGAGATCGTCGTAAATATCTTTCGTGATCGGGACCGCGCCGCCGCTGCCGATCGTGTAAACGAAAATGTCGGTTTGCCCGTTCTGCACCGCCGACATCACGAAATATTTTCCGTCAGGCGAATACGAATAATCGATGATTTTGATGAAATTGAAAATCGGTTTCACCACGCGCTCGCCGGTTTCAACGGTGTAGAACGTGAGCCAGGTTTCGCCTTCTTTTTCGTAGATGTAGGAAAGGATTTGTCCGTTCGGATGCCAGGCAACGAGCGGGTAGGAATAATCGTTGATGCGGTCGAGCTTCTGGCCCTGCTTGTACAACCGTTTGCGCTTGCCGGTGGAAAGATCCTGCAGCCAGAGCTTGATCTGTCCCATCTCGTTCGTTACGTACGTCACGTAACGGCCGTCCGGGCTGATGTGCGTGTCGCTGTAGACGCGCGTCGACTTCGGTTTTCGAATGAACGGATCCTGAGCAGGCAGCGTGCGTGTCGTGTCGTTGAACGAATAACGCTCCGAATAATACGCCGACCATTCGATGGTGAGCACGTGCATGTTCACGCCAAGAACGAAGAGGAACGAGCTTTCGATGTTGCGGCTCACCTTCGTCATGTAGAGAATGTTCGGAATGACGGCCGGGCTGTATTTCTCCGCGATGTAATACCAGATGGAATGACCGGCGTAAAGCGCGTCCTGTCCCGTGAGGTGATTGAATTTCGTGAAACGTCCGCTGAGAATGCCGTCGCGCACGCGGTTGTCGATGTCGCTGTTCCAGCCTTTCGCCACGTAGGAGATCAGTCCGCGCGTGTACCATTCCGGCAGGTTGAGCAGCGTGGAATTTTTCACCATGTCGCGCATGTTGCCGCCGTACATCATCTGGTTGATGAGGATCTCGGCAATGCCCGCGCGGATCTGCTCTTCGAGCTGCACGTGGTCGCCTTCGTAATACAGGAACACTTTGCGCCCGACGATACGCGTTACGCCGCCGACGTTAGACGTACCTTCTTCGGTGGTGAGGCCGACGTTGCTCTGCTTGAAATCTTCCTGCTTGTTGTAAACGATGAACTGGATGCGGTCGTCGAGCGTGTAATCGAAGAACTTCTCGATGTCGGCGATGTGGCGTTTTGCGGCGCGTGCTACATACACGGCCAGCTCCTGCCCGCCGGTGTTGAAGTACACTTCGTACTTATCGAACTTGTAATAATTCCATTTGAAATCCTGGTATTGCACGCGGTTCTGTCCGAAATCGGTTTGCGATCCGTTGTAGAACTGGGCGTTCCCGGGGAAGGGAAAAAGCAACAAAAGGAGAATTCCCCACACACGGGCGGAAAAGCGTAACGTGGTCATGCAGACAAGACGATTAACCATACAACTAGTTGCCGTGGCGGAAAACGAGTGTGTGGGGATGTTTTCCGGCGCAGGCCCGGCTTTTCGACCGGAGATTAAAGGTAGGGAAATACGGACAAATTGGCTATTTGTGAATTTGAAAATTTGTAAGTGGCGTTGACCTGTAAATTTTGCCGCAGAGGCGCAGAGGGCGCGGAGCTCTCTGCGTCCCCTGCGCCTCTGCGGCGAACATCATTTTCAAACCAAATTCACAAACGGACTAACTACTTTTGTCCCATGGTTACCATCAAAATTTTCCCTTTCAATCCTTTCCAGGAGAACACTTACGTTCTTTCCGACGAGACCGGCGAATGCGTCATTATCGATCCCGGCTGCCATATTTCCGAAGAGGAGCAGGAGCTGAAGGAATACATCGACAGCAACCACCTGGAACCGGTGAAGCTGCTCAACACGCATTGCCACGTCGATCACGTGCTTGGTAACCCGTTCGTGGCGGATACGTGGAAGCTCGGGCTGGAAATGCACAAGGCCGATCTGCCGGTGCTGGAATCGTTCCCGCGCGTTTGCGAGATGTACGGCGTTCCCGGCGGAACACAGCCGGAGCCGGCGCATTTTCTCGAAGAGGGTGAAAAAGTAAAATTCGGCAATACGACGCTGGAAGTGCTCTTCACGCCCGGTCACGCGCCCGGCCACGTTGTCTTTTATCACCCCGAAGAAAAATTCATCATCGGCGGCGATGTGCTTTTCCAGGGCAGCATCGGCCGCACCGATCTTCCCGGCGGCGATTTTCCCACGCTCGAAAAAAGCATCCGCGAAAAATTGTACGTGCTTCCCGTCGACGTGAAAGTGTATCCCGGTCACGGCCCCGCTACGACGATCGGCTGGGAGAAGAAGAATAATCCGTTTGTAGGAGAATAGGATATAGGCTTGTTCGAGCGGAGTCGAGAACCTTTCGCATTCTAATGCAACAGGTTCTCGACTCCGCTCAACAAACAGAAGAATTTTCAATTTACCCCGCCGTTTTCTGCCATCCTTCCGCTTCGTCGATCAGCTTGCGGATAAACGTTTCGCCGACCGGCTTGATCACGTATTCTTTCACCCGCGGGTTGGTGGCGGCAAGTTCCAGGTCGGCCGGGTTGATGGACGACGAAACGATGTAAATGTGAAAGTTGTCGCGTGTTTCCTGCGGTAGTTTTTCGAACTGCGTGATGAATTCCCAGCCGCTCATCGTCGGCATGTTCAGGTCGAGAAAGATCACGACGGGCATCTCGCGTGAAGCCGGTTTTTCCCAAGAGAAAATATATTCCAGCGCTTTTTCAGGAGACGTGAAATCGACAACGTGATGCGGCTCGCGAACGGTAAGCCGGATAAATTCTTTACAGATGAGGTTGTTGATCGGGTCGTCGTCTACAATGATAAAACGATGGGGGTTCATAATCATGCGGTTGCCGCAGCGGTCTGCGTATTAAACTCGAGTAGGAATTGGGTGCCTTCGTTGACGCGGCTCTGCACCGAGATTTTTCCGCCGAGCGTTTCCACCTGCGTTTTCACCATGAACAGGCCCATGCCTTTCCCTTCGGTGTTCGGATGAAAACGTTTGTACAGGCCGAACAGGTTGCGCCCGTTCGCCTGGAGATCGATACCGATGCCGTTATCGCGGAAGCGGAGACTGACGCTGCCGTTTTCGAGATGGCTGCTGATGATGATTTCCGGCTGCCGGGCGGCCGAACGGTATTTGATGCTGTTCGAAATGAGGTTGTAGAAGATGCTGTAGAGATAGGATTTCATCGTGAACATCTCGTCGATTTCCGAAAAGTCCGTGTTGATGCAGATGTTCTCTTTGCGGATGAGATCGTTCACGCTCGCTTTGATGTCTTCGATCAGCGTGGAGAAATGCACGTTTTCTTTTTTCTCGTTGACGCCGTGACGAACCTGCAGCACGAAGTTCAAATCCGTGATCACGTCGTCGAGCTTCTTCACCGATTGCGCCAGGCCGTCGAGGCATTGCTGCTGCGTGGCTTCGTCGAGATGATCGGAGCGGATGATGCGGGCCAGCCCGATGATGTTGGCGACCGGCGCGCGGAGGTTGTGCGACACGATGTAAGCGAACTGCTCGAGATCGCGGTTCTGCTTGATGAGTCGCGAAGTGGTGCGTTCGCGCTCGATGGCATACAGCTTCTCCGGCGTAATGTCACGCATCGCGCCGACCATCCGCACGGGCTCGCCCCTGGCGTTGAGAATGACGTAGCCGCGATCGTGCACGTAGCCGAGCTCGCCGTTGCTGCGGAAGAACCTGTACTCCGCTTCCCAGCCCGGGGAATCGGGATGCCCCAGCTTTTCCTCCACACTGCCGCTCACCAATTCACGGTCTTCCGGGTGAACGCGCGAAAGCCAGTTCGTCATCGTGCCTTCGTTCACGTCCATCGTGCCGAACACCTGCGTGAAGTTTTGCGAGCGGAACACGCGGTTGTTCACGATGTCCCAGTCCCAGATCACGTCGTTCGTCGCTTTGGTCACGAATTCGTAACGCTCGTTGCTCAATCGCAGCTGCTCTTCCGTTTCCATCAGCGCCGTCATGTCGAGCGAAATGCCGAACAATCGCACGGGCCGTCCCGACTTGTCCATTTCATAACGGCCGATGACGAAAATATGTTTCTGTACGCCTTTCGAATCAATGAGCCGGTGCTGGAACGAAAACGAATCGAACGTGCGCATCGACTCCGACGTCAGCGTTTTTACCATCTCGTAATCGTCAGGGTGCACGTGTTTCAGGAAGAGCTCGTACGACGCTTCCGTTTCCTCCGGGCGGTAGCCGTAAATGCGGAACGCTTCGTCGGACCACGTGCTCTTCCACGTTTTCAGGTCGACGTCCCAATGGCCGAGCTTGCCGATCTCCTGTGCCTGCTTCAGGCGGTCGAGAGCCAGCTCCAGCGCTTCTTCGGCTTCTTTGCGCTGCGAGATATCGGTCACGGTGGCGATCACGTATTCGATGATGCCTTTTTCATTTTTCGAAGAAGTAACGTTGAGCTCCACCCAGCTGATGCGCCCGTTCTTGGCGACGTAACGTTTCTCCATCCGGTACGAATCCGATTCGCCGGCGATCAATCCCTGGATGAGCGGCAATTCTTTCTCTACGTCTTCCGGGTGCGTGAAGTCGCTGAAATGCATGTGCATTAATTCGTCGGCGCTGTAGCCGGTCATTTTGCAGAACGCTTCGTTGGCCGACTGCAAGTGCCCGTCGATCGTTCCGTACGCGATGCCGAGGAAGGGCGTTTCATGAACGAGGCGGTAACGTTTTTCGCTTTCGCTGCGGGCGAGAATATCTTTGCGAAGCTGCTCGTTCAGCGCGATCATTTCATTCGAGGAAAGGTCGATCGATCGCTCCAGCATTTTCCGGTCCTTCTCGTAATGGTCGTACGATTCACTGACGACTTTCAGGAACGTCTTGAAATTCTCCGGAAGCTCTTCAGTGTCGCCGATGTATTTCTGGATTTGCCGTTGCAGGAGCTTGTTCATACTGCTTCACTAAGGGTGGTGATCGTCATCGTCTGGTTGTGCAGCTCGCACTTCATGAAGTTGAACGTCGGTGAAATTTCTCCGTAAGAATAAAAGCCGGTGATTGCCGGTTGTGCGCCGTATACGGAACGGACTACTTCCACTTCTTCCTCCACGCGCTGGTTGAGCACGAGTTTTCTTCCGACACAACTGATCAGGATCGCCAGGCCGGGCGGTGTCTTTTTCCCGTCGATGCTGCTCTGTGCGGCGTGCAGCGCGCCTTCGATGAGACGGTCGGTGTTCGCTTTCATCAGTCGCGCAAAAGAGCCTTCCGGCATATTGCCTGCGAACGTGAGGCTGCGTTCCTCTTCGTTCATCCCGAGAATGGTGCGCACCAGCGATTCGCGCGGATCACCGGTGCGGATGCTCAGCGGGAACAGCAGGCCGGCCCCGGGCAATTCGTCGGCATATTCGCCGAGGTATAATTTGTAAATGTCGAGCGCCGGTTTGCCGTCGAGCTCATACAGCACGTTGCCTTTCGATTTGGTGATGAGCCGCTCGGGCCCGAACGAATCCCAGCCGCCCACGCTGCCGTAGGTGATGGAAAGCGCTTCGCCGTAAAACCCGATGGCGGCAATACGGCCCTCCTGCGGTTCCTCATTCAGCCCGACGAGCGTTTGTTCGAAACGCGCACCGTCGCCTGCGAGTCCGCCGGTGAGGATCGTGCCTGCGGGAAGGCTTTCCTGCAATCCCTGCACCAGCTCGCTGCCGTTGACGCGATGTCCATCGGAGATCACGAGCACGTTGCGCAGCCCGGAAGCCGGGAGCGATTGTCCCAGCCGCGCGCCCGCCGCACGACTGGCGCTGATCTCTTCGATGGAAGTGATGGCTGTTTCGATCGTCGTGCGCTCGAAATAAATCGCGGTAACGGCGATACTATCGTCGTACACCTGCGTGCCGATGATCTCCCCGGATGTCGAATTGATCAGGATCACGGCGTCCGGGTAATCGTGACGAAGCTGCGCGTAAATGCCGGTCCCCTCCAGGAGCGCGCGACTGCCAAATGCCAACACCAGCTGAGGCGCCGGCGTGTTGCGCAATTGATCGTCCAGCATCTCCCAGCCCTGTGCAGCAGAAAATTTCTTCTGTTGAATTTTCATAAGCCGAGCTATTATGCCTCCCTGTCGTCCGTGGGGCGACCAGGGTTATCATAAAAATTACATTAAAAAGGGTCAGCAGAGAATGGGGGATCCTCAGCGCTTACAATGCAATAGTACGCCGAAGTTCAGAGATTGTTGCAGTAATCTGTCGACCGGCGCAAGGTTGTGTAAGAAAAATTGAGAAAATGTAAAGAGTGTCGCTACATCAATTCGCTGCGTGCGAAAGAGGAGGGCGTAAAACGGGAAGGAATCACTTGCGGAATTTGCGCAGCCATTGCAGGGCGTCTTCTTCCGTTTTGAACATGCGCAGCGGCACACGCTGGCGATAAAATCCGTTGAAGAAATTGACGAGCATCCGCACCGCGAGCGAATCGCTGACGACGGCAGAAGCGATGAAAAATTTATCGACGTGCTGTGCGGCGTAATTGCGTGCTTCGGGCGTCATGCTTCCGTCGCCGCGGGTGTCGATCAATTGAAGGGTTTTGTTTTCGCGGCAGCCGAGCTGTTCGTAGATATCAAAGCAGCGCGTGACTTCTTCCAGGTCGATCTCTACGCCCGGAACAGCGGTTAACCGGAGAATCCCTTCTTCATCAATGTGAATGACGGATTTCCCGGTGTGGATCTTTTGCGTCGCCACCATAATTGCCAAAATAGGAAAAAAGCAATTGGCCTTCGGTGGCGATTGTCTTCAGAAAATCATTTCCGCCGGCTGTTCTGAACGACAGCCGGCGGAAACGGAAAAGTTATTCGACCGAAAGTGTGTTGGAGTAGACGACCAATCCGTCGCTTTGCAGTTGCAGCAGATAAGTGCCGCTGGCAATTCCTCCGAGATCGATCTGCAAGGCTCCGCTGGTGGTGCCGTATTTCCGCGAAAGGACCATTCGCCCGGTATTATCATAAATGAAAACTTCCGCATTCGGGAATTCATTTTTCAATTCCAGCGTTACTGCGCTTGTTGCGGGGTTAGGATACATGTTGATCGCTGCATTCTCAAGGCCCGCGCCGAGGCGGCAGCAAGTCGAGGTCACTGTTACCGTAGTGGTCGCCGACTTCGTGCAGCAGGTATCATGCGTAAGGGTATCGTAGCAGTACGTCGTCAGCGTATACGTAGTGGTGGTCATCGGCGTGGCGATCGGTGAAGCGATATTCGGGTTGCTCAGCGAAGCCGTCGGTTTCCAGGAATACAGCACTTTGTTGCAATGAATGATGGTGCTGTCGGGAAGCGTATCCGTGCAATTGCAGGTTCCGGATCCGTGCAGCGTCACATAGCCGCCTGGACAACAGATCGATTGTCCTTTTCCTGCGTTAGCGGAACAGCAGGCAAGCTGTGCGAATGAAATGCGGGCGCTGAACGTCAGCAGCAGCAGCATGAGCCAGGTGTAGCGTTTGGTAAAAATGTTTTTCATAGCGTTGAAGTTTTGGTTGAAGCCAAATATATCTCCACCGGCGGCCGAACGATTTCCGGAATTAACGAGTGCGTCAACAGGCTAACCATCGCGCAATGCTGCATCGCGTTGCTCCACTTACCGGTTCATCTTTACCACCTGGCAACCTCGTTTTGCCGCTTTTGACATTCTTCTGCAAAAGCATATGGAATCCGCAACACCGCCGCGTTCTTATTTCAGAACAGCACGAAAAAGAACCATCAAATACATTGCTTATGAAAACTCTTTTCAACTCCCTTTTTCTCTGCGCTGCACTGCTGCTTCCCGCGGCACGCCTCTTCGCACAGGACCAGAACAGCGGCGACCTCAAAGTGACGGTACTCGATGAAAAAAATCAGCCCATGCCCGGTGCTGTGGTAACGATTGTCGCAGGCGGCCCGCAGCTCGGCGGACAAACCAACATGGACGGGAACTACACCTTCCGCGCTTTGTCACCGGGATCTTACGACGTGCAGGCGAATATGCTCGGCTATAAAAAATTCGTCAAGCAGGGCATCGTCGTAAACATCGGGCAGACGTCTTACGCCACTTACAACATGCAGCTGAAAGGTTCCGATTGTGACACCTGCAATATCGTTGTCATCAAAGCTACGCGCGGCCCGATCGACGGCGGCTACTCGACAGTGGAAAATATCGATGCCGATGAAGTGAAGCGGATGCCGGTCGAGAAAGGCAATGTGATGCAGATGGTCGTGAATACGTGTTCTTCCTGCACGCCGGGCGCAAACGGCGGCGTGATCATGCGCGGCGCACGGGAGAACGCAACGGCGGTGTACGTCGACGGCGAAAAAGTGTACGGCAGCTACGCCGTGCCCGGCGGTGCGATCCAGCAGGTAACGGTGCTTTCCGGCGGCGTGCCCGCAGCGTACGGCGATCTCACCGGCGGCGCGGTCATCATCACGACGAAAAGCTATTACACCGGCATGGCCGAGAAGGAAACGCGTTACGAAGAAGCAGCGGAAGAAAAAGCTGCACAGGAAAAAGCAGTGAAAGAAAAATCCGGCGAGCACACGGAAACCAACGACCAGATCATTGAGAAGGAGCAGCCCGCTACCCCTCCTGCACAACAGGAAGCTCCTGCTCCGCAGGGCGGCAATTGAGCGGTTGGCAGTCGGCAGTTTGCAGTCTGTAGTTTGCAGTTGATCCATTTCACTGTGACTGCCGACTGCAAGCTGCCGACTTTTTTATGAGCGGTCGCAAATGCGTTTTAGCGTTCCTTGCCGAATGTGAATTCCGGCTAACTTGCAGGCCTAAACCGAAAGGACCCTATGCAAATTCACAAGCTTCTTCTTCCTGCTGCGCTCGGCTGCGTGCTGTTCACGTACTGCAACGATCCGAAACCCGCAGTTGCGCAGAAAGATATTTTCGCCGACATGACCGACTCGACGGCGAATCCTGCGAACGATTTTTTCCAGTTCGTCAATGGCGGCTGGCTCAAGAATCACCCGATCCCCGCTTCTGAAACGGGCTGGGGCATCGGCGACCTCGTGCAGGAAGAGATCTACAGCAAGCTGCAAAAGATCAGCGACGACGCGACGAAAGCGAATGCTGCCGAAGGCACCGACACGCGCAAGATCGGCGACTTCTGGAAAACGGGCATGGATTCCGCAAAGGCCGACCAACTCGGTATCTCGCCGATGAAACCCGCGCTCGAATTGATCGACGGCGTTAAAACTTCTGCCGACGTGGTGACCGCGATGACGAAGCTCGAGCCGTTGCAGACGGGCATGTTCTACGGCGGATTTTACATCGCGCAGGATGCCCGCAACAGCGAGAAGATGGCGCTCACGCTGTACCAGGGCGGCCTCGGTCTTCCCGATCGCGATTATTATTTCAACGACGACGAAGAAGCGAAGATGCTGCGTTCCGAATACGTGAAGCACGTTGCCAACATGCTGAAGCTGATCAACGGCGGCAAAGGACCAGCCGGCGCTGCCGATCCGGAAATGACGATGGCCACGAACATCATGACCTTCGAAACCGGTCTCGCCCGCCGCTCGCGCAAGCTGGAAGATCTTCGTGATCCGTATGCGAACTACAACAAATTCGCCGCTGCAGAAGCTTCGAAAAAATATACGCCTTCGATCAACTGGCAATCGGTTGCATCGGAGCACGGCATCACGAACCTCGACACGGTGATCATCGGCCAGCCGGAATTTTTTGCCGCGCTCGATTCGTCCATCAAAGCAACAGACGTTGAAGTGCTGAAAGCGTACATGCGTTATCACCTCGTGTCGTCGTATGCGACGTTCCTCTCTGCGGAGATCGATAACGAGAATTTCAGCTTCTACGGCAAAACGCTTTCCGGCGCAGAAACGCAGCGTGCGCGCTGGAAACGTGTGCTGGATTCGGAAGAGCAGGCGATGGGCATGGTGCTCGGCAAACTTTTCGTTGCAGAATATTTCCCGGCAAAAACGAAAGAACGTTACAGCAACCTCGTGGAAGCGATCCGCACCGCTTACGCCGAACGCATCAAACAGCTCGACTGGATGAGCGAACCGACGAAACAAAAAGCGCTCGACAAGCTTTCGAAAATGACCAAGAAAGTCGGCTACCCGGACAAGTGGAAAGATTATTCGAAGCTCGTCGTCGGTACGAATTCGTACGCGGAAAACATGATGAACGCTTCCCGCTGGCACTTCAACGACATGGTGTCGAAATACGGCAAGCCGGTCGACCGCACGGAATGGGACATGACGCCGCAGACGTACAATGCGTATTACAATCCGTCGAACAACGAGATCGTGCTTCCCGCGGCGATCTTCACGATTCCCGGTTACCCGGATTCGCTGGTGGATGATGCGGTCGTTTACGGTTACGCTGCCGCTTCGACGATCGGTCACGAGATCACGCACGGCTTCGACGATGAAGGCCGCAACTTCGATGCTGCCGGCAACCTCACGAACTGGTGGACGTCCGAAGACTCCGCGAAATTCGAAGAGCGTTCGAAGCTGATGGTCGATCAGTTCAGCACTTACGAGCCGGTGAAAGGCAAGCACATCAACGGCCAGGCCACGCTCGGCGAGAACATCGCGGATTACGGCGGTATTCTCCTCGGCCTCGATGCGTTCAAGAAAACGGAACAGTACAAGAAAGGCGAGAAGGTCGGCGGCTACACGCCGATCCAGCGTTACTTCATGGGCTACGCGCTCGGCTGGCTCTACCAGCAGCGTGAGCAGGAATTGTCGCGCCGCCTGATGACCGACGTGCATTCACCTGCGAAATGGCGCGTGATCGGGCCGTTCTCGAACATCCCGGAATTCTACAGCGCGTTCAACGTGAAAGAAGGCGACCCGATGTGGCGCGCCGAAAAAGACCGCGTCAGCATCTGGTAAGCGGAAGCTTCAGTATATCAAAAAGGGTCGACCACTGGTCGACCCTTTTGCTGTCGCGTCTTGAATTTTATTTCGTTTTGAATCCGATGAGGATGGACACGCATCCTGTTGCGGAACCGTCGCCGCCTTCGTTACGGCCTGCATCGACTTCGATGCGCATTTCGGTGGTGGTTTTTACTTTGAAATCCCACACGTCGGTGTTGTTGTGCTGCTTGCTGTCGAAGATCACTTTGCCGTTCATGTCGCTGACGACGAACGTGACGTTCTCCAGCGTTTCTTCCGCGCACACGAGAATGCGATAATCCTGGCCGGAGTAGAAGGTGACGGTTGTCTGCGTTTTACCGCCTTCTTTCAGCTGGGTCGTATTCATCTGCCCGTTGTGAATGAACGGGCTGATCTTGGGAATACATTTTTTGCGGACCCAGGTTTTGCTGCATTGTGCAACAGAATCATTGACGAGCGCAGCTGAGAACAGTAACGCGAGCAATAATGCCTTTTTTACGCGACGCATAGGAATGAGGTTTGGACAGCTTGTTTCAGAAAGCGTGCCAAAAGCCTTTTACGCGAATCCGGGAAGAGGGTTTCAGTTCGAAGCGATGATTCCGTTTCTTATCGTAGAAACCTGGTCGAGGATGCCTTTGAACTCGAGCGCGTTCAGGCTGACCGGTGCGGGATCGGAATTGTCGCCGATGGTCGTTACACCGCTGTTATCGTCGGTGGAAACCACGGGAGATTTGTCGGAAGATTTCGGGAGTGCGTCGAATAAAACTTTGAGTTGGCGGAGCTGGTCGGCAACGGGCTTGACGTCGGGATTATTTTGTTTGTCGAGCAAAACGACGAGCTTGTCAAGAGAAGAACGTTGCTCGACGATACGGACGCGGATCTCGTTGGAGTTCGTCTCTTCCGCTATTTTGCAGGCGAGGTAAAGTCCTTCGATCCAGCCGCCGGCGATCATGAGCGCAGACGCCTGTTGCTGGCGGTTCTCGTGCAGCAGCGCGTCGCAATCCCAATATGAATCGGTAATAATACTTAGGACGCTGTCGCGGTTGTTCATGTTGCTTTCGAGGCGGCTCTGGCGGTCGGGGCTGAATGCGGCGGACACGTGCAGCGCATCGGCGAGCTTGCCGGTGCAGTTCATGTACACCATCGTTTCCGCGTGCTGATCGAAGATACCGGCAAAAGCGAGATCGGTTCCGTAAATGCCGAGGTTCAATGCAAGTGCGGAGGTGGAAGAATATTTCGAAACGTTTTTCGGATCGTTGAGCAGGTCTTTGTTGTATTTCGCGCCGGCGCTCTTCAGCAGTCCTGCCGTTTCAATCGGGGAAGGAACGTACACGAAGACGTTTTCTGCTGATACAACTTCCTGGTTCAGGTCGAGCGGTGAAGAATCTTCTTTGGCCTGGTCGCCGGATTCGCCGTTATCGCTGCACGAAGGAAAAAGCACGAGAAGTGCCGCAGGAAGTAAGAAAGAGATAGCGCGTTTTTTCATAATCAACCCCTCAAATATAAAGTATCTAACGAAGGCCGATAAGGTTTGGATACAGTCACTTAATAATAATTGTCAACACCGCTTTTTGCTGCATCTTCCGAAAGAAAACATAAGCATAACAAAACGCGTTGCAGATTGGTTTAACTTCGTGCCGAACGAATGAACCAGGTTTCTTTACGTCGTCTTGCAATCCGCGCCGCGCTCATCACCGCTGTTGTCTGCCTGGTGATCGTCACGGCTATTGCGTGGCTGCTGCATACGAAAATGCCTTTGCTGACCGGCCTTTGCGCGGCAGTCGTTGCCGGCATTACCACCGCTTCCGTATTTCTCTACTTCGTTCGCAACTTCGTCAGCAACCGCATCCGTACGCTTTACAAAACCATTTACAACGTCAAGCTCGGCAACAACGAGCAGCTCAATCTTCCCGGCGGCGACGACCTCATCCTGCAGATGCAGCGAGAAGTCACCGAGTGGATGAAGAACCGTTCCACCGAGATCGAAGACCTGAAGAAGCTCGAGCATTACCGTCGCGAATTCCTCGGCAACGTTTCGCACGAGCTGAAAACGCCGACGTTCAACATCCAGGGGTACATCACCACGCTGCTCGACGGCGGTCTCGAAGATCCTGCGATCAACCGCAACTACCTGCAGCGCGCGGAAAAAAGCGTGGAGCGGATGATCAACATTATCGACGATCTCGAAGCGATCTCGCGACTGGAGTCCGGTGAAATGGTGCTGGAGAAAGAGAACTTCGACATCGTCGAGCTCACGCGCGAAATTTTCGATTCGCAGGAAATTCTTTCGCACGAGCGGAAGATTGCGCTGCGGTTCCGTGAGAATTACAAGCCGCATCGCGTATTCGCAGATAAAGACCGCATTCGACAGGTGATCACCAACCTTGTCGTCAATTCCATCAAGTACGGCAAAGAAGGCGGAGAAACGGCCGCGCGTTTTTACGATATGGAGGATCACGTGCTGGTAGAATTATCGGACAACGGCATCGGCATTGCGAAAGAACATTTGCCGCGACTGTTCGAGCGTTTCTACCGCGTTGATAAAGGACGTTCGCGCGAGCAAGGCGGGACCGGTCTCGGCCTGGCGATCGTCAAACACATCCTCGAAGCGCATGGACAATCGGTTGCCGTGCGCAGCAGCGAAGGCGTCGGCTCAACATTCTCCTTCACACTGCCGAAAGCGCGATAGCAGTTTGTCCTGCGAAGCAAATTCACTTCCGATCTGATTTTCACTTACGCTCGCGGAGAAATTTTTTCTGTGAAGGGGCTACTTTTGATCGCCCAAAACCGACGCCCGATGAAAAAATTTCTGACACTTTTTACGTTGCTGCTTGCGGGGTTCAACGCCTTCGCGCAGCAGACCGACCGTTGCGGCACCATGCAGGTGTACGCGCAGCAGCAACAGGATCCCGCCATCGCCGCACGTCGCGCCATGTCCGAATCCGCAGCACGCGCCTGGCTCGCCAATCACCACAATGAAGTGCGTGCCAATAGCGGCCCCGTCATCACCGTGCCCGTTGTCGTTCATATCGTTTACATTACGCCGCAGGAAAACATCACCGACCAGCAGGTGTATTCGCAGATCGCCGTGCTGAACGCGGATTACCGCCGCCTGAATGCCGACACGATCAACACGCCCTCCGTTTTCGATTCGCTCGCAGCCGACATCGGCATCGAGTTCTGCCTCGCTTCTGTCGATCCGAACGGCAACCCGACCAACGGCATTACGCGCACGGCTTCTGCCGGCGGTGACTTCGGCGGTTTCTTCAACCCGTTTACGGAAGACGTAAAAGCAGCGGCAAGCGGCGGATGCGATCCGTGGCCGAGCGATCAGTACCTCAACATCTGGGTCTGCAATTTGTTTCCCGGCCTGCTCGGTTATTCCTCTTTCCCCGGCGGCGATCCCGCGCTCGACGGCGTTGCGATCACGTATACCGCTTTCGGAACGATCGGCACTGTAACCGCACCGAGCACACTCGGCCGCACTGCCACGCACGAGATCGGTCACTGGTTCGGCCTCTATCACATCTGGGGCGACGACAGCGATTGCACGACGGGCAGCGATTCGATTCCAGATACGCCGAATGCGAACAGCGCTTCGCAAAGCGATTGCAACGTCACGCTCAACAGTTGCAGCAACGAAGATCCGTTCTGGGGCGCATTCGATCCGCCGGACATGGTGCAGAACTACATGGATTATTCGAACGATTCCTGCATGAACATGTTTACGCTCGGACAAAAAGCGCGGATGCTATCGTTCCTCTTCGGTGACTCTGCACGTTACGCGCTGTTCACTTCTCCCGGAGGCTGCAACCCGCTCGGCGTAACGGAATTTTCGTTCGATCGTTATTTCAGCGTTTACCCGAACCCGACGAACGGTGTTGTGATGGTCAGCTATTTCGGAAAATGGAATTCCGCGATGAATGTAGAAGTACTCGACATCACCGGCCAGGTCGTGATGCGCACGCAGGTTACGGAGTACAGCTACGCGCTCGATCTCGGCAATCTTGCATCAGGCGTTTACACGTTGCGTTTCACCGGCGACGGCGGAACGGCGACACGAAAAGTAGTGAAGCAATAAATTTTCAACCCCCACCTGTATTACGGGTGACCCCGCAGAGGATATGGCGTAATGCTGTGTCCTCTGTGCTTTATGGGGGTTACGAATTACGAATCAATACGAATACCGCGAATACGAATAGGGGTTACGAATTACGAATCGATACGAATACCGCGAACACGAATAGGGGTTACGAATTACGAATATTTACGAATACCGCGAATACGAATAGGAACAATAGAAGGGAACGTTTATTGCTTAAGCAGCAGCGAAGAGCATTCGTATATTCGTAAATATTCGTAATTCGCACCCCTTCGTAATTCGTAACCCCTCAACTACTGCAACAAGGTTTTTACGCGGCGTTCGAGCAGTGATCGCTCCGGGTAAATATTAAACGGAAGCATCTGCGTGTGCTTGCGGATGGCTTCGCTCAGGTTCATGTTTTTCTGTTGCATCACGACGACGCGTCCGCCTTGTTCGTGGTAATGCGCGAGATATTCCTGTTCGGTTTGTCCGGGCGTGGGCACGACGATCGGGGAGATGCCGAGCGCGGAGAGATCGCAGATGGTGGAATAGCCGGGACGCGAGAGCACGAGGTGTGTGCTGAGCAGCGAATTTTCCATGTCGGCGTCGGCGAGGTGATCCACCATTTTTACGTGCTGCAGGTTGTGATGCGGCACCGGCGCTCCTTCGGGCGTTCCGCGGATGATGAGCGTTTCTTCCGTGAATTTCGAGAGCTCTTCCAGCAGCAGGTTTTCGAAGATCGTGCGTTGCGGTTCGGGACCGCTGAGTAAGGCTACGAGCCACCACTTCATCGGTCGTGAATTCCACGGGCCGGGATCTTCGAAGCGCGTGAGCGAACCGACGTAACGGATGAACGGATTGTTCAGTTCGGTGTGGCCGAGCTCGCCGGATAAATTGCGCGGGCCTTCCGTGTCGGGCACCCAGATCTCATCGAAGCGATCGTAATATTTCTTGTGTACGTTGCTGATGAATTTCTCCGCGAACGGTGCTTTCACGTGCAGCTGGTGCGTGATGTAGACGTTGTGCGTGCGCGAGGTGCGGCAGGCAAAACGATTGTCGGAAATGATGATGTCGATCGCGTGCTCGTCGACGATCTTTTCGATGGCGTGGTGCTCTTCTTTGATGCGCTTGCGGATGCCGGGAAGGCGCAGCGCGAGATGCAAGGCGAGCCGGTCATTCGCAGGATACGTGATGCCGTAACCGGGAAAGCGCACGATCGGAAGCTCCGGAAATTCTTTTTCGAGAAAAGCGTACGGACGGCCGTCGGCAGCGAGGATCACTTCTGCGCCCTGGCGAAGGAGCTCTTTGATCACGGGCACACAGCGCGTGGCATGCCCAAGGCCCCATTCGAGCGGGGCTACCAAAACTTTTTTTTTCTTCAGCGTCGACAAGGTGAATGCAGCAATTGTCACGAATATACGAATCCGTGCGCTTACCGTTACGGTTGCAGCATTCCCGCCGACCAATACAGCTGTGCCCTGTTCTTCTGGAATTTCGATTGCGCTTCGAGCAGGCGGATCTTCGCCGTGATCAGCGACAGCTCACGTGTATTGACGAGAAAAAAAGAGCTCTCGCCGTTTCTGAACCGTTCCTCTTCCGCATCGCGCAGCAGCTTTGCATTCCGCACCTGTTGCTCCAGCACCACGATCTGTTCGGAATACGCGAGCCAGTTCAGGTGACACGACGCCATCTCATTCACAATGCTGCGTTCGCGCTGATCGCGTTCCAGCGTCGTTTGCTGCTGCTTGATTTCCGTCAGCCGCACTTTGCCGCGTTCTTTTCGCAGGAATAACGGGAAGCTGAACGAAAAACCGAGCTTGTAATTGTTCGTGTAATACTCCTGCGAGCCGGCATCAGAAAGATCGGCCGGATTTTTAGTGAGCACGTTGTAGCGGAGATTCGCTTTGGGCTTGAGCTGGTCGCGCTGGTATTTTTCCTCGATGGAAAGCTGCTCGTTTTTCAGATCGAGCTTCAGCAGATCGGGATGAAATTGCCGCGCGGCATTCACGAGCGATTGCAAACTGTCGGAGGACAACTGCTGAATGAAAATCGTTTCACCGGGAACAACGGAAGCCGGAAGCTCAACCGGTTGTCCTTCGGAATTCCAGAGATAAAGCGAAAGGCGCAGGCGGCTGTTTTCGAAATCCTGCTTTCCCTGGCTGTACAGCACTTCACGTTCCTGCATCGCGATGAGCGCTTCGAGCGTATCTATCGCCGGAACATCGCCCTGCAGGAAACGCAGCTTCACCGCCTCGAAACGTTCCGCCGACAAACGGTACGCATCGCCGAGCAGCTCCTGCCGGTGAAAGAAATAATACCAGTCCCAGTATTCTTTCGCCGCATCGAACAGCAGCTTGTTGATCGTCTTTACTTTTTCCGCCTCCGCCATCGCAGGCAACAGCTGCGCCTGGCGAATCGTGTTGCGTCGCTCATCGATCCACAATCCCTGTCCGAGCGGAACGCTGATGCCGGCGTACCACAATCCTTTCGAAGGCGTCGCATCTTCCGGGTTGACGTTTTGTCCCGCGTTATTCTCGTAACCGATTTTCAGATCCGTTCCCCACCACACGGGAACACTCAGGCTGTGGTCCCACATGCTGAAATATTCCTGGCCCGAAAGCACTTTGCCGTTGTAATCACTCTGCAGTTTCGGGTCGAGAAATCCTTTCGCGATGCGCAGCTCTTCTTTCGCGGCGTCGGAAAGCAATGCCGCTTGTTGTGCCACGGGATGATGCGCAAGAACCATCCGGAAGAGATCGTCGGTACGCAGCACGCGCGCCGTGTCGGTTGCGGAAACCTGCAGCGCAAAAAACAGGAAGCAAAAAGAAGTCAGCAGCTTTTTCATTTTTCTTTCGATGAGGAAGAAACCGTTTCGGTGCCGGTGTAATCGGGCGGAAAGCCGTTGAGCTGTCGCCAGAGCTCGTACCAGATGGGAACGTCTTTCAGCAGCATCCAGCCGCGCACGCCGCTGCCGACGCGCAATTGCCCGGGCCACGGTTTGCTGTTTTTATCAGGAACGATGAGCAAACGGTATTTCCCTTTCGTGTCGATGTTGTCGATGACCGCCACTTCTCCGCCGAACGTGCCGAAGCTGTAACCGGGCCAGCCGGAGAAAACGAGCGCGGGCCATCCGTCGAATTGCAGGCGCACGTGTTGTCCTTTCTGCAGCAGCGGCATGTCCATAGCGTCGACATACAGCTCTGCTGCCAGCTCGGGCGCTGCGGGCATGATGCTCGCGATCACGTCACCTTCCTTCACGGTTTCGCCGACGCCCTGCACTTTCGCCTGCACCACGTAACCATCCTGCGGCGCGGTGATGAAGTAGAAACCCTTGCGGATGTACGTGTTCATGTAATCGTTGTTCATCTTCGCGATCTCGCCTTCCGTTTCGAAGAGGTACGAAAGTGCGCTGTTGAGCTCCGATTCCGCTTTGGAAATTTTATCGATGTATTCGGCTTCGATGGCGCTGAGCTCGATGCGCGCGTTCAGCACTTCGTTGCGGCTCGCCAGCAGCTTGTTCTCCGAGCTGATCCGTTTTGCATTCGACTCCTGCTGCTTCATGCGGCGGCGTTCGTAATCGGTTTGCGCGATGAGGCCTTTGCGGAACAGCGAATCGGCGCGGCGCTGCTGGTCGGAAGAAATTGCGTAGTCGGCCTGCGCGGCGATGACATCAGAACTGTCGCTGGTCACTTTCAGCTGCGACTGGTAAAGCTTGTTGCGCGTCTTCTGCAGGCTGAGCTGCTGTGCGCGTTGCAACGCATCGATCTGCTTGCTCAGCGCTTTTACTTTTTCTTCGACGGAGCTGCGCGATCCTTTCTTCGCGTCGATCTGTTCCTGCAGTCGGCCCAGCAGGTTCGTGTCGAGAAATTTTTCTTTCACTTCCGATAAACGAACGATCGTGTCGCCTTTCGAGACGAACTGTCCTTCGGTCACGAACCATTCTTCGATGCGCCCGGCGATGATCGATTGCAATTCCTGCGGACGATCCTGCGGGCGGAACGTGGTGAGCCTTCCCGTCGACGAAATGTTCTGCGTCCACGGAAGGAACAGCGCCGCCGCGAGCAGCAGGAACAAAACGGCGGCGATGCGGGAGAGCCTGCGCGCCAGCTTCGGATCGCTGACGAGGCGTGTGGCATTGGTGGGAAAATCTTCTTTCATCGGAACGTGGAATAAGTTTGCAGCACTTCACGCAGCGCAGGATGTTGCCGTATGAGCTCCGGCTGTCCTGCAGCGACGATCTTTCCGTCATCCAGTAATACCACGCGATCCGCCTGCAGCAACAGCTCTTCCTGGTTGGAGACGAAAACGAGCGCTGCATTGTTTTCTTTTACCATGCGGAACAATGATGCCGCCATCCGCAGCTTCTCCGTGCGCGTGAGGCCGAAGAGAAAGTTGTCGAGCAGGACGAGCTTCGGTTTCGCGACGATGCAGCGGGCGAACAAAATTTTGCGCGCGATACTTCCCGGCAGGTATTGGTCGCCGGCAACGAGCGGCGTGTTCCAGCCCTGCGGTAATTCATTGATGAAACTGTCGAGGCCGGCAACCGTCGCGGCTTGTATCACTTCCTGCAAACGAATGCCGGGACGACCGAGCGTGATGTTTTCCAGCAGCGTTCCGTCGTACAATTCATCCGTCGATGTTACGTGACCGATCTCCGGCAGCAGCGTGCGGCGATCGATGTTCATCAGCGGAAGACCGTTGACGGTGAAGCTTCCTGATTGATAGTCTATCGCGCCGAGCAATAAACGCACAAGCGAAGTTTTTCCCGAGCCTTCCGGGCCCGCAATGCAAATGGATTCGCCCGGCTGCACATGCAGCGAAATATGATCGAGGACCGGCCGCTGCTGATCCGATTGTTGCACGGTAACGTCCGTGAGTTTCAGCTCGAGCCCGCCCGATGGCAGTGCGGGAAGCGGAAGTGTGCCGTTACGATCTGCAGGAACGTCGAGCAGCTGGCTGACTTTATCGATGCCCGACAGCAGGTCGTAAATCGTGTCGAGCTTTTGCATCACCTTTTCGACGGCGCCCACGATGAGAATGATCATGATCTCCGCAGCGACGAATTGCCCGAGGCTGATCTTGTTATCGACGACGAGCCAGCACCCCACGCCGAGCAGCAGGCCGGTGATGATCGTTTTGTAAAGCACAAAGGAGAAATACTGCAGCGACAAGACCCGGAAATGTTTTTTTCGCGCAAGCAGATAATGGCTGACGTAATGATCGGTTTTCTCATCGATGAAGCGGCTGCTGTCGGTGTGCTTGAACGTGAGCAGCGTTCCCGCGATCTCTTCCAGCCATTGCACGACTTTGTATTTGTACTTCGATTCTTTCACGCTCGTTGACAATCCGCGCGGTCCTGAAATGCGGAGCACAACGGCCAGCAGCAACAGCAGCAGCAATCCCGGAAGAATAAAAACCGGGTGATACACGGAGATCAGCAGGAGCCCGAACACGATCTGTAATGCCGCGGCAGAAAATTCGAGCAGCAGCACCGAGGTCCCTTTCTGGATCGTCATCACGTCGAAGAAACGGTTCACCAGCTCGCGCGGATTTTGTCCGTGAAGCGCTTTGACCTGCATCTTCGGCAACCGCGACGAGACACGAAATGCGTGATCGACAAAAATCCGCTGCTGCAGGTGCTCCACGATGTACAGCTGCATGTATTGCAGTCCGCCGTTGATGAGCAGCCCCAGCACGATCAGCGTGATGAGCACCACCACCGACGTCACGATCTGTCCGCTGGAAATATAGCTGACGATGCTCTGCACACCGAGCGGAAGGGAAAGCCCGATCACGCCGACGATGATCGCATAAATGAAAATGTGCCCGATGCTTCCCGAATGGAAACGCAGCAGCAAAGCGAGCTTCCGCAATAACAACCAACTGCCGGAAGGTTGCTCGCCTGCTGCTGCGGCATCCGGTAATTTCAGGAAAGAATAAGCGATGATTTTTCCGTCGGCATCTTTCAGCCAATGCTCCGGTGTGTCGTGCTGCTGTTTTTTATCCGCTGCAAAAACAACCGGGCGCAGCTGTTGTTCCTCTGATGAAAACACGAGTAACGGATGCCCGAGCTCGTCCGCCAGCGTTTTCAGCTCTTCAAAAGAAAGCGCATGAAGCCTGGTGTACAAACCGGTTTCCTCTGCGAATTGCCGCACGATGCGGTCGGCTGTTTCGGCAGATACGACGGCAGGATCATCGGAGAACGCGCCGCGTTCCGGCAGCACCGGCGCATGAAAATGTTGCGCGAGCTGCAGGAAGGCGCGTTGAAAGTTGCGGGGCCAACTGGTCATGTGGGAATGCTTCAGGGGTTACAGTGATCGCAGTGCATCGGGTCGGCGAACAGCAGGTTATGCGTGTTGCCTTTGCCGACCGTGCAGCCGCATTTTTTGCAGGAGAAGAGATGCGACTTCGCCAGCTTCGTGGGCATGTGGCATTGCGAGCAGGGCAGGCCGTATTGTGTTTCGGTGATCTCGAAGCCCGGCCAGCCGCACGAAGGACAAGGCGTGTTGAGCTTGCGGAGCAGGTGCTCGGTCGCTTTGCCGATGTTCGCCATGCGCTGCTCGTTGCAGAAGGCGCGCAGGTCCGTTTCCAGTTCTACTTCACCGGTAGTAGACACCGAGAAGAAGTGGCGCATGATTCGTCGAAGTGCCGGGATGGAGCGGATGCCTTTGAGAAAGATCGGGCGCGAGCCGGTGTAGGTTTTCGCGACCAGCGCATTTCGCTCGAGGTCTTTGTTCACCGCGAAGGCGATCGCATCTTCCGGCGTGCGGATCACTTGCCGTTCGGCGGTCGTTTCCATCGAGTGATGCGTGCCGGCGATCTCGATGTCGTTCAGGTCGTCGACGAGCACGACGATTTCGCTGTTGACCGTCAGGATCGGCGCGTCGGGATGAGGGTTGAACGATCCTTCGCTGGCAACGAAGAGCGTTTGATCCGGGAAACGTTTTCGTGCGGCTTCGATCTTGCGCAGCGCCGTTTGATAAGCGCTTTCGGTGCGCGGCACATCGCCGGTAAACGTGCCGAACTGGTCCGTGTCGATCCCGGTGGCGGTGATCACGCGTATCCCGAGCTCCGCTTCGAGCAACGGTGCGATCACTTTTTCTTTGCCGTGCATCGAGGCGAGCACCGCCGTTCTTCCCTGGAAGAAGTTGCCCACCATGTTCACCTTCGTTTTATTGGCCCTGTGCAAGGGAGTAGGATTTTTTACCGTCATAGCTCATGAGGATTTCGATGGAACATAATTTGAATTGTCCGGCGACCATGAAGGCCAGCGTCAGCAGCTCGTCCTGGCGGAGCACCGCGTCGTCTGTTTTTTCCAGTCGCACCCGGTATTGATTGATGCATTCGGTGAACACCGATCCGGTTGGCCAGACCTGCGTGCCGCGGTTGCTGATCGTCACCAGGCGAAGATTGGAAGGTGTGTCGCGCTGGAATTTTTCCGCTACTTCGCCAGGCTGCAAGGTGGACTCGATGAAGAAATCCGCACCGTTGATCTCGCCGGTGTTGTGATGCGCCGTCATCATTTTGTGCTGCTTCAGCGCGGCTGGTTTTTGCAGCACCGGTGCGGGGGCTTGATCCGGTTGAGCTGCGGGATTTTCGCGATGCTTGCCGAGGTTCGCAATGATGGCATTTGCGAATTCGCGCGTGCCGACCGCTTTTCCCCCGGGAATATCGGCGGTGTGGATGCCTTGCTCCAGCGTGTAGTAGAGCGCGTTTTCAATGCTCGCAGCTTCGTTGACAAAGCCGATGTGACGAAGCATCATGCAGCTGCTCAGCAGGAGCGCCGTCGGGTTCGCCTTGTTCTGCCCGGTAATGTCGGGCGCCGTTCCGTGCACCGCTTCGAAGATCGAGACGTGATCGCCGATGTTCGCGGAAGGTGCGAAACCGAGACCGCCCACCAGTCCTGCGCAGAGGTCGGAGACGATATCACCCTGCAGGTTCGGCAGCACGA
>CAMLEF010000011.1 GCA_946478675.1 uncultured Flavobacteriales bacterium
CCTTTAACCGTCAGCACGTGCAAAATCTTCGGACCGGGAATGTCTTTCAGATCGCGCATCACTTTCACGAGGCGGTCGACGTCGTGTCCGTCGATCGGGCCGAAGTAGCGGAACTTGAGCGATTCGAAGAGGTTGCTTTGCTTGAGCAGCGCGGCTTTCACGGCATCGCTCACTTTCGAGACGATCTTCTGCGCGTCGGGACCGAAAGTGCTGATCTTGCCGAGCATCTTCCACACTTCGTCTTTCACTTTGTTGTACGTGTGCGAAGTGGTGATGTCGTTGAGGTATTCTTTCAAAGCACCGACGTTCGGATCGATGCTCATGCAATTATCATTGAGGACAACGAGCAGGTTGCTCTTCTCGATGCCCGCGTGGTTGAGTCCTTCAAAAGCGAGTCCCGCGGTCATTGCGCCGTCGCCGATCACTGCTACCGCGTGACGATCTTCATGCTTTCGGTTGGCCGCTACCGCCATGCCCAGCGCTGCCGAGATGGAAGTAGAGGAGTGTCCGACGCCGAATGCATCGTATTCGCTTTCGCTGCGTTTCGGGAAACCGGAAATGCCTTTGTAAATGCGGTTGGTATGAAAAACGTCGCGGCGACCGGTGAGGATCTTGTGCCCGTAAGCCTGGTGGCCGACGTCCCACACGAGCTGGTCGTACGGCGTATTGAAAACGTAATGCAGCGCCACGGTCAGTTCGACCACGCCGAGGCTGGCGCCGAAATGGCCGCCTTTCTGGGAAACAAGATCGATGATGAATTGACGAAGCTCTTTGCTGACTTCGGGAAGCTGGCTTTCCGCGAGCTTGCGCAGGTCGGCAGGTGAATTGATCTTCGAGAGCAATTTTCCCGCCTTAAAATCGTGCTGGCCGTTCGATTGGTCCATTTTACAGGTAAAAACAAAGGTATGCAATTCCCCTCAACCGCCCGGGATGCATAACGGGCTTATGAACGGTTTCGTGTGTATTTACGGGAAAGGGTGGTTAAGAGATGTTAAGGGGGGCGGGAAAGTGCACACGGCCGACAGGAAAGGATAGTTTCTCATTGGGAAAAAGAATTGGGCGAGCCTGCAGGACAGATTTATCATTGCGGAAACAAGGACGATTCCGCTATGAAATGCTTCATTCTATTGCTTTTTTCTTTGGCCTGCGTCACGCTCTCCGCGCAGAATATTACTCCGGTTTTCGAATCGACATTGAAAGTCGGAGGACTTGGAGAAGAAAAGCTGTACTATGGTTTCGCAGAAGGTGATCAATTGATCTTCGATTTCGAAGAGGTAAACGGCAAAGAGATGAAAGAGATCGAGATTGCTGAGTATCCCTCGAGCTCCAAGTTCATGGATTACAAATCAAAAACGATCGCCAACAAAATCATTCCGATCACAAGAACCGGCATCTACATGTTCCGGTTGTCGAATGGGGCGATCTCCGGCCGCATCTGCAAAGTGAAGATTCAGCGTATTCCGGGATCGGACGCGACAAAGAATTTCAACACAAGCGTGTATTGGCGGACATTATATGATACGACTTATACGCCTGTGCAGGAACGTTATCTCGTCAACAGGGACACCGCGTTTGTACAGGTCGTTGACCAGGTAGCGAAGATTTCTTCTCAAAACGCACTGAATGGCAATAAGAATTCTACGCTTGTTGATTTCACTCTGCCTCTCAATACCATTTCCTGGAGCTACTATATCGGTGTAGGTAAAGCAGGAAAGGAAGCATACGATAAAGCCAAAGAAAAATGCCTCAATAACGCAGCTGCAGCCGCAATGAAAATTCCTGAGTTTGGGCCCTTGGCGGCACTCGCTTTATATGGCGTAAATTATTTCAACCATGTACAAGGAGAGGATAACGTCAAATATTATTTCATACAGGATTGGGCCAACGTACAAGCGTTTGAATCCGGCAATACTTTTTACCAATATAAACAGGGCGATGTCATCAATGATTATTCACAAATGACAAGCCCTAAAGCGGGAAAAGTCTACCTGGAATTATTCAACGATAACATTGTCGATCCAATTGATGTTCTGGTAAAAGTAACAGCTGTGACAGTTACTGAACAATGGGGAACACGCACCGTGCAACGTATGCATGTGTCGTCACATGATGAACCTTATCTCAAATCCTGACCATGAAAAAATACCTTCTGTTGGCCCTGCCATTTTTTTTCTCGTGCGTTCATCCCGGGCCAAGCCGGGAAGAAAAAGCACGTCGTGACAGTGTGTTTGCTGCGATCCAGGCTCAGCTCGATTCGTTGAATCATCCTGCTCCCAAAGTAGGATGGACGTACAGTCAGAAAGAGGATAAAATGACGTCAGGGATTTCTTATTATGCCGAAGCACAGGCAAAAGAATTGCTGCAATTTGAATTTCCGTATGACGGAGGATCGGTTGCGACTTTATTCGTGAGGAATAGGGAAGGTCGCAATGATATTATGCTCAGCGTTTCCAAAGGGCAATTCATTACACATTATGACGGTAGCACGATCCGTGCCCGCTTTGATGACGGTTCACCGGTACGGTACAACATATCCGAACCTTCGGACGGAAGCTCTGATTTGGTCTTTATCAATGCTGAAAAAGATTTTATCTCAAAACTAAAGAAGGCAAAAAAGCTTATCCTGGAAGCTGAATTCTATAATGCGGGATTAAGACAAATGGAGTTTGACGTTTCTGATTTTAAGTGGGATCACTGATCAGATAACTAAAATACAAAGGGCGCAAAGATTGATTTCTTTGCGCCCTTCGCGTCTTTGCGGTTAACCATTTTTCTTAGTGCCCGTCCGCCGATGCATCGATCGCATCCTGCCCGTGCGTATCGTGTGCATCCGCGCTGCCCGACTTCCTGCCGAACCAGCGTTTCACACGAACACCGAGCATGTACATCGTCGGCAGTACGATCAGCGTCAGGATCGTCGCGAAGGCGAGACCGTAGATCATCGTCCACGAAAGCGGTCCCCAGAAAGCTACGCTGTCGCCGCCGAAGAAAATGTGCGGGTTCAGCTCCGAGAACAGCGTCGAGAAGTCGATGTTCAATCCTACTGCCAGCGGAATGAGGCCGAGGATCGTCGCCGTTGCCGTGAGCAGTACCGGCGTCATACGCGTCTTGCCCGCTTCGATGATCGCTTCGCGCAGCGGCATGCCACGCTCGCGCAGGATGTCGATGAACTCCACGATGAGAATACCGTTTCGCACCACGATACCCGCCAGCGCTACCACGCCCACGCCCGTCATGACGATCGACACGTTGCCGCCGAAGATGCCGAGGCCGAGGAATACGCCGATCACGCTGAAGAGAATTACGCTCAGGATGATCAGCGGTTTTCCGATGGAGTTGAACTGCGTCACCAGGATCAGGATGATGAGGCCGATCGACGCCATCATCGCGGTGCCGAGGAAGCTCGCCGTTTCTTTCTGCTCTTCCTGCTGGCCGCCCATTTTGATCTCCACGCCGGAACGTTTGCCTTTGAAACCTTTGATCTGCGCTTCTACGTTGGCAACAACCGTATTCGGATCGTAGCCCGCCAGCACGTCGGATTCGAGCGTGATGACGCGTTTCTGCGCTTTGCGTTTGATCATGCCGTAGCTCACGTCGTAACGGATATCGGCGAACGACGACAGCGGAACGTTGCGGATCATGCCGCCCATGTTCATGTCGCGGTACGTCAGCTTCAGGTTGCGCAGCGCGTTGATGTCTTTGCGCTGCTCCGGCAGGTAACGCACGCGGATCTTGTATTCGTCCGATTCGTCACGGAATTTCGTCGGCTCCGCACCGAATACCGCGTTACGGATCTCCATGCCGATCATGCCGGTGGAAATGCCTTCGCGGTTCGCACGTTCACGATCGATCGAGAACACGATTTCCGGTTTCGTCGCTACGACATCCGACTTCAGCTTGTCGACACCGGAAATATTCAGGCTGTCGAGGTAATGCTTGAGCCGGTCGGCCGTGAGCGTAAGATCGTCCAGGTTGTCGCCGCTGATCTCGATGGAGATCGGCTTGCTCACCGGGGGACCGCCCTGTTCTTTCGCGGCGTTGATCTCCGCGCCGGCGATGCGGAACGTTTTGAAATCTTTCTGCACGCGCGCCAGCACTTCGCCGGTCGATTTGCCGTGACGTTCAGCAAACGGAACGAAGGCCACCGTCACTTTCGCACGGTTCGGGTGCGGCGACTGATCCTGGCTGCTCGGGTCCATGGCGCCGATGGTGACGTTCGTGATGACGGACTTCACGATGTCGGTGTCTTTCGCTACGAGCTGCACAATGCGGTTCTCGACAATATGCGCGACGGAATCCGTTTTCGCAGGATCGGTTCCCTGCGGCAGCTCGACATACGTGTAGATGAAGTTCGGTTCGGCCTGCGGGAAAAATTCCACTTTCGGCGCACGCATCGTCAGCAGCACGAGCGAAACGATGAGCAGTCCGACCGTAGAGGACAGCACCGTCCACGGGTGATCGACCGCCCATGAGAGACGGCGTCCGTACCATTCGCGCACTTTCGGCCAGCGTTTTTCCTGGAAGCCGAAGATGGCGCGGCGCAACACGTAATGGTGCAGCAGGATAAGACCGAGCAGGATGATCATGAAGTTGCCGAGACCGAAGCTCTGCGTAGCATAACCGATCGCGGCGATCGCGATCGACAGGATCGTAACACGTTTCAGCCAGCGCGGCCAGGTGTTGACCTTCGCTGTTTCAGAATCGTAATGACGCATGAATTGCACCGCGAACACCGGGTTGATGATGTATGCAACAACCAGTGAAGCGAGCAGCGTAATGATCAGCGTGATCGGGAGGAACACCATGAACTTGCCGATGATGCCGCTCCAGAAAGCCAGCGGTACGAACGGTGCGAGCGTGGTCATCGTTCCGGAAAGAACGGGGAGGAACACTTCGCCGGCCGCCAGCTTCGCCGCTTTCACGACGCTGATGCCTTTGTTCTCGATAAAGATGCGGTGCGTGTTCTCGATCACGACGATCGCGTCATCCACGACAATACCGAGTGCGAGCAGGAACGCGAAGAGCACGATCATGTTCAGCGAATAGCCGATCACGAACAGCACGATGAAAGCCACCGCCATCGACAACGGCACCGACAGCGCCACGAAGAACGAGTTGGTGGCGCCCATGAAGAACATAAGAACAAGCAATACGAGCAGGAAGCCGATGATGATCGTGTTGATCAGGTCGTGCAGCGTAACGCGCGTGTTGTCGGCCTGCTCGCCGGTGAACGTCACCTGCAGATCTTTCGGCAGCGCGCCGGAAGCGAACATCTCGTTCACGATGTCGTGAATTTTGTCGGAAGCGTCGATCAGGTTTTCGCCGGAACGTTTGATGATGTTCAGCGTGATGACGTTTTTACCGTTAAGGCGCGCATAGCTTTCTTTATCGGCGAAGGCATCGCGCACGTTGGCCACGTCTTTCAGGTAGATCTTCGCGCCCGCCTGTGAACCGACGACGATGTTTTGCAGCTCTTCCATGTTCTTGAACTCCTTGCGGATAACGAGCGTGCGCTTGATGCCGTCGCTCGTAATATCGCCGCCCGACATGTTCACGTTCTCCGACTGGATCGCGCGGGAAATATCGCCGAGCGTGAGCTGCGCCGACTGCATTTTGTACATGTCGACGTCGACGAGGATCTCACGCGTAAGCGCGCCGGCCATTTCCACGCGGGTGATCTCTTTCATGCCTTCGAAGCGGTCTTTCAAGGCGTCCGCATATTTCTTCAGCTTCGCGAGATCGTAGTTGCCCGCCACGTTCACCGCCATGATCGGAATGTCGGAGAAGTTGATCTCCTGCGCGGTCGGCGGAACGGTGAGGCTCTGCGGCAGGTCGTTCGTCGCTTTGTCGATCGCGTCTTTCACGCGCTGCTTGGCGACAGGAACGTCGATGCCGGTGTTGAACTCGATGATGAGGATCGAATAATCCTGGATCGACTGGCTCGTGATCTTCTTCACGCCGGTGATCGCCTTCATTTGTTTTTCGAGCGGCTTGGTCACGAGGTTCTCCATATCCGTAGGAGAAGAGCCCGCGTAAACCGTATTGACATAAATCGTCGGAACGACAATGTCCGGGAATTGTTCTTTCGGTAAGTTCTGGTAATAGAGCATGCCGGCGAGTCCCAGGAAGACGGTCAGGATGAAGATCGTCGTCTTGTTATTGATGGACCAGCTTGTCGGCTTGAACTCCTTGATGGTATCCAGCATAGGAATATTTTTTAAGAAGGAGACTTACTGCGCAGTGATTTCATCGCCGATGTTCAGGTCGGCGTATCCTTCTGTTACAACGATATCGTTAAAGTTCAGGCCGGTCAGGATTTCCGCTTTGCCGTCGTAGGTGTTTTTGTACGTCACCTCGCGGCGTTCTGCGATCAGCTTGCCGTCTTTTTTCAGCGCTACGTAAACGAAGCTCTTGCCGTCGGAACCTACCTGGATGCAGGAAAGCGGAACGACTTTCGACGAATCGTTTTCGTAATCGCGGATCTTGATCACCGCCACCATGTTCGCAACCGCGTCTTTATCATCCTGCAGCGCGATCTCCACGTTGAACGTACGGTTGAGCTTGTTGATGATGCGGCCCGAGTACGTGAGCTTCGTATCGATCACTTTATTGCCCGCATCCGGAAGCACGATCTGCACCGGGCTGCCCGTTTTCACCTGCGACACGTAACCTTCCGCCACTTCGCCTTTCACACGCAGCCTGCTGTTGTTCACGATGACGATCGTGGTGAAACCCGGGTTCGCCATTTCGCCGGCTTTCAGTCCGACGTTGTCTACCGTTCCTGCGATCGGCGCTTTGATGCGGCTCATGTCGATCTGCTCCTGCAATGCTGCTACCTGCTTCTCGAGCGCGTCATACTGGCCTTTCGCCTGCAGGTATTGCATCTCCGTTCCGATCTTCTGGTTCCAGAGATTTTCCTGGCGCTGGTAAATATCTTTCGAAAGATCACGCTGTACTTTGAGCGCGTTCAGCTGCTGGCCCATCGCGTCGGCGTCGAGCTCGGCAAGAATTTGTCCCGCCGTCACCTGGTCGCCGGGCTGCACATACACACGACGTACAAGGCCGGGCATCTGCGGTCCCACACTCACGCTCTCTTCCGCATCTACACGTCCCTGGATATCGATCGAGTGTGTGAAACGTTCCGGGGTGATCGTATCGAGATGCACCATTTTGCCGGTGTTGACATTGGAGGAATCGAAGTTGTTGAGCTGCTTTTCCAGGTCGGCGATCTCACCGCGGAGCTTTTCGAATTGTTCTTTTTTGGCTTTAAGATCGGCTTCGAGTTTCTCTTTTTTCTTCTGCTCGCCGCAGGAGAAGAAGATCAGCGAAAGTGCCGTCAGGAGTGTGATGATTTTTTTCATAGAGAGTATAGTTGGAGCGGTGAAGACCGGTAAGTTGTTTAGCGTCCGAAAGTGCCCATGGCTTTGTCGTACTCGACTTTCGCGATCACGGCATCGTAAAGGGCGTTGAAGTAATTGGTTTGTGCTTCTTTCAGCGAAGTCTGCGCGTTGATGATCTCGAGGTTGGTGCCTGCGCCTGCGCCGTATTTTTTCTGCGCCACGTCGAGCACCTGCTGCGCGAGCTCCATGTTCGCACGCTGCGCTTCGAGCGATGCCGAGCTGTTCTGCAGTGTGACGCGCGCCACGGCCTGCTGCATATCAATCGTGCGCTGCATGAGCAGGAGGTTGTTCTCCGCTTTCAGGATGCCGACTTTCGCCTGCTCCACCTGGTAATGGCGCTGCATGCCGTCGAAGATCGGTACGTTGATCTGCAGGCCCACGACCGCGATCGGGAACCATTTTTTATTCGTGTCGAAGAAGTCGAATTCCGAACGCTGCGCCTGTGCCTGGAGCGAACCGAACAGCGCTACCGTCGGGAAATAACCCATGCGGATCGAGCGCATCTGCAGGATGCTGCCCTGGTGAAGGAGCTCCATCGACTGGTATTCCACGCGCTTGTTGTAATCGAAGCGGCCGTTGTCAAAGGTCGAAGGCGTGAAGGCGACATCCGAAATTTTATCCGTGACGGTGAGCGTCGCCGACTGGTCCATGCCCATTTGATATTTGAGCATCACCAGTGAAAGGTCGAGCAGTCGACGAACGTTTTCCGCTTCGGTGACGAGGTTGTTATACGTCACCGTGATGCGGTCGAGGTCGATCTTTTCCACGAAGCCGTTATCGTAAAGCGCTTTCGTGTCGTCTTTCATCTTCTTGATGCGTTCCACGTTCGCGTCGAGCAGCGTTTTGCGCTCGGCGTTGATCATCACGCTGTAATACGCTTTGGTCACGTCCGCTTCGGTTTCGAGGCGCGTGCGGTCGACGTTCTTCTGCGCGAGCTCCTGGTAAACTTTCGACGCTTTAACACCGACGAGCCAGGTTCCGTTGAACACGAGCTGTGATGCCGAGAGGCCGGCCGTCGCATTGTACTTCGTGCCGAATTTTACGGGGATGAAGGAGCCGGGAGGGCCGCCGAAAAATTCTGCAGGGATCAATGAGGTCGGGATCTCGAGGAAATCCTGCACCTGGAACGAGCCATTGATCTGCGGGAGGCCGATGCCGAGGATTTCTTTTACTTTTTCATTGGCAGCAACCTGGTCGAGTGTTGCATTCTGTACGTTCGTGTTGTGCTGGATCGCGAAGTCGACAGCCTGCTTCAACGTGAGGTTGTAGCTGGCGGTGTCCGACTGTTGCGCGCGCAGGGCGAACGGTGCAACCGCGACGAGAACGAAGAGCCAGGAACGGATGGTTTTCATAAGCGGATAGTTTAGGACTGGTTGTGGTGTCGTTTATAAAGCGGTATTATTTTATTCTTCTTCGACTATTTGTTTGTATTTGTTGATGAGCTTGTGTCCTTTCAGCGTGCAAACACCATAAAGGAAGTGCTCGATCATCGCCACCTGCGTTTCCAGGATGCGGTATTTGTCCGGAGGGAAAACGGCAGGATCGAAGCTCATGTCGATCTCTTCCACGCGCAGCCTTGCGATGAAGTCCGAGTTGGTATCCGTCCGCACCAGTCCGTCTTTTTTACCTTTCTCGAGCGCATCGTAAACCATCTTGTGCGCGTATTCGTTCTTGAATTTCAGGAAGAGCTCCCAGGTTTTCGGATGATATTTCCGCAGGTCGTAGAAAATGTTCGGGTTGATGTTCTGGAACATCTGCGACATTTTCTTCATGTGCTGGAATACTTCCTCCACCACGTTGGTCGCCGTCTGGCTGATCTGGGCGAACTCATCCATATCCCGCTGCAGCTCTTTCTCGAGCAGCGTATGCACCACTTCGTCCTTGTCGCGGAAGAACTGGTAAATCGTCTTCTTCGACATCGCCAGGTGTTTGGCGATATCGTCCATCGTCACGCTTTTGATCCCGAAGCGGAAGAAAAGCTCGAGTGCGGCGTTCAGAATTCTGTCTTTGGGTTCCATGTCTGAAAAATGCGCGGCAAAACTATGGAAACATTTTTTGGATTTTTCGTTTCCGTCGAAAAAAATTGTGACGCAACGGCCAACTGATGCTTTTTTAATGGTTGTTATCGATTGACAATCAATGGGATTGACTGGAAACTTTGGAAACGCCATCGTTTTCCTGAATTCGATAAGCGGTAAAAATCGCCGGATGAACTGCAGTGGAAACATTTTTCGTTTCCGGTTTCGACGTTGAATTTTTGGTAAAAGCGACCTCGTGCCGGTGGCGTTTGGGCAAGCGAATGGCAACCCGACGGAGGTGAAACTTTGTGCCTTCGTGCCTTAGTGGCAATCCTGCATAGTCACTCGCCACGAAGACACAAAGGCACGAAGAAGCACGGTCTGTACGAGCCCGTCCGGAGGCATTGGGGCAAACGGAAATGCAAAGGAGCAGGGTGAAACTTGGTGCCTTCGTGCCTTAGTGGCAATCCTGCATAGCCACTCGTCAGGAAGACACAAAGGCACGAAGAAGCACGATCTGCAAAAGCTTTTGACGGGAATGTTCCGATTTCTCCTGCCGTTTTCGTTTTTTTGTGCTCCTTAATAAAGCATCACTATTTCGCCATGGCACAAGAAAAGATTAAAGACCTGCTGGTATCGACAGAGCTCGACCGCGAAGTCATTGTAAAAGGATGGGTACGCAGCGCACGCGGCAATAAATACGTGCAGTTCATCCACCTGAACGACGGCTCGACGATCAAAAATATCCAGGCCGTGGCGGACGTCGCGAAATTTCCCGAAGAGCTGATGAAGCGCATCACCACCGGCGCGTGCATCGCAGTAACCGGCATGCTCGTCGCTTCGCAGGGAAAAGGACAGTCGCAGGAAGTGCAGGCCGCTTCCATCGAAATTCTCGGCGACTGCGATCCGGAATTGTACCCGCTGCAGAAACGCGGCAAGGATGAAAAGGACAAAAAGACGCAAACGCTGCCGCTGGAATTTCTCCGCGAGAAAGCGCACCTGCGTCCGCGCACCAACACGTTCGGCGCCGTGCTCCGCATTCGCCACAACATGACGTTCGCGATCCATAAATTCTTCAACGACCGCGGCTTCTTCAACCTGCACACGCCGATCATCACCGGCTCCGATGCGGAAGGCGCAGGCGAAATGTTCCGCGTCACCACGCTCGATCTTGAAAATCTTCCGCGCACTGCAGAAGGCAAGATCGATTACGCAGAAGATTTCTTCGGGAAAGAAACGAACCTCACCGTCTCCGGCCAGCTCGAAGGAGAGCTTGCAGCAATGGCGCTCGGTCAGATCTACACGTTCGGTCCCACGTTCCGCGCAGAAAACTCCAACACGCCGCGCCACCTCGCGGAATTCTGGATGATCGAGCCCGAAGTTGCCTTCGCCGACATCAACGACAACATGAACCTCGCCGAGGACATGCTGAAGTATCTCGTGAATTACGCGCTGCACCATTGCAAAGACGACGTGCAGTTCCTCAACGATACGTACGACGACAAGCTCGTGGCGCGCCTGCAATCCGTGATCGAGCATCCGTTCAAGCGCATTTCCTACACGGAAGCCGTCGACGTTTTGCTCGAAGCGATGGAAAAGAAGAAATTCGAATTCAAGCCGGAATGGGGCGCAGACTTACAGAAAGAACACGAGAACTATCTCGTCGAACATTTCGGCGGACCGGTGATCGTGACGGGTTACCCGAAAGCGATCAAGGCGTTTTACATGAAGCAGAACGAAGACGGCAACACCGTTCGCGCGATGGATATTCTTTTCCCGTGGATCGGCGAGATCATCGGCGGCTCGCAGCGCGAAGACGATTACGAAAAGCTGCACGCGCGTGTGAAAGAGCTCGGCATCCCGGAAGAATCGCTGTGGTGGTACCTCGAAACGCGCAAGTTCGGCAGCTGCCCGCACAGCGGCTTCGGCCTCGGTTTCGAGCGACTGCTGCTCTTCGTCACCGGCATGACCAACATCCGCGACGTCATCCCATTCCCGCGCACGCCGAAGAACGCTGAGTTTTAAGCCAGGCTTCGGTACGCTCCGCTACTCAGCCTGACTTAAAACTCAGCGTTTGAGAAGCGATTTTTTCATGCTATTTCAATAATGAAAGCGCCCGGTAGTTTTTACTGCCGGGCGCTTTTCATTATTGTTGAAAAAACTCAAGTGAATTATTCGCTACAGCCTCCTCTAACTACGGGATTATTAATGTCAGGCTGAGTAGCCGGAGGCGTATCGAAGCCTGGCATTAATAATCCCCGCTGCCATCCAGCTCCTCATCCTTCGGCTTTTTCTTTTTCTTCGCGGGATTGTCGGCAGGCATCGTGTCGTCGTCCTGTTTCAAAATGAACTTGCCGCTGCTGCCGTCGTCTTTCTTGCGGTCTTCCTTGTTGGGCTTGTCTTTGCCGAACCAACCGAATTCTTCATTGAGGATTTTCTTCAGATCCTGTTTCTCCTGGTGAAGATCTTCTTTCAGCTGCTGGATCGCTCCTTTGCGGTCGTATCTGATATCCGGATCTTCGATGGAGCCTTTCATGCTGATGAACAAACGCGTGCGGTGACCGCCGTCGTCGATCTCTTCACCGAACTCGCTGTTCTCTTTCCGTGCGGCTTTCGCTTTTTTCGCGCGCAGCTCGTCGAGGTCCACGATGAAATGGTAATTCACGATGTTGTCGAAATCATGCGTGCCCGACATCGTGATGTTGATCGCGCTCGAGTTGATCTGCATCTTCGGAATATCGATCACGCGGTTGCGGATGCCGATGTGGTTCGAGAGGTTCTGAAAACGGATGTCCTTCAGATCTTCCAGCTTGATGAAGCGCGACAATACTTCCAGCGGCTTGAAATTGATCAGCTCGCCCTGCGAAATCGACAAGTCTGCATCGGTGTAAATTTTCTTGTCGTTGATGTTGAGATCGCTTCCCCACACCGAAGCGAAATTCACCTGCGCGGTCAATCTTCCCTTCACGTTCTTGTCGGTGATCACGTCTTCTTCATCGTCGTTGTCCTGGCCGAAATTGTAGCATTGCCAGAAGAGCTTCGAGATGTTCACGTCCTTGATGTCGGCGTTGCAGGTGATGAGCAGCGAATCGTTTTTCTGCGAATCGTCGATCATGCCGCTGCCGGTGAACGAGCCGTCCATCGCGTGAAAGCTCACCGGGTCGCAGACCAGCCGCTGCTTGCTCATCGTGACGTTGCCGGCAATATCCGTGGCGTCGAAACGATCGAGCGAAAGATGTTTCACCGACGCGTTCACTTTCAACCGCAATCGCGCCGGCAATTCGAGATGATAGTTCGTGTCGCTCGACGACGAAGCGCTTTCATCCTGCAGCAGCCGCGTGAGATCGAGGTTGCGCGAAGAAAGATCGCCGCTGATGTCGAGCACTTCTTTGTCGGTGAAAATGTAGCCAAGCAAATTGCGCACGTTGCCGTTGAGCGTGATGTCGCTTCCCGCTTTGCGCGCAGTGAAATGCGAGATCGCCACGTTGTTGCCGTCGAACGAAAGATCGCCGTTGATGGAATCCGCCTGGTCTTTGGCGCCGCGCAGTTTCAGTAGCACATTGTTCAGCCCGATCTTGCCGGAAGTTTTGAACGTGCGAAAATCCGAAACGGTCGGCACGGAAGCCGTCGGTTTGCCCGAGCCTTCGAACGCCAGCGACATCGTTCCCGCTACGTTTTCAATCGTGTCGATGCGCAGCAGCTCCTGCATTTCACCGAGATCGATGCGCCCCGATAATTTCGTTTCGTAACGCGGACGTTTGAAGCCGCTCATGCTGAACGAACCCTGGAAGCGGCTCTTCGCTGCCGTCAGCGAGAATGAAGAAATGTTCAGCTGCTCTTTTCCTTTTTCATTGCTGAACAAACCTTTCATCGAGACGTCGGTGAATTTCACGTCGCTTTTTTTCCTTCCGATCGTCGCGCCGGGATTGACGCCGAACTGCGCTTTCACCACCGGCAAGGTGGAATCGCCGTACAATCCTTTCACTGTTCCGTTCACGAAAAATTCGCCGCTGCTTTCGAGATCGCCGAGGTCTTCGTGGTAAGAAGCAGGCAGCAGCGACAACGCCGCCGGCAGATCGATGTCTTCGCCTTTCACGACAAGATCGAGCGCGTAGTTTTTTCCCTGCTTTTTCGCATTGCCGGAAATGTCGACGAGCAGATCGGAGATTTTCATTTTCCCTTCCTGCAGCGCATACGTGCCCGACGTGTTATCGACGTTCATCACGAGATGCAGCGAGCCGCTGTTGCCCGCGAAGAACGACGCATTGCCGACGAGCAGCTTGTTAATCGTGAAATCGCTTTCCGTCGAGAAATCGTATTGTTCCTTCCCGAAGTCGCCGGAGAATTTCAGCTTCTTGAGATGAATGTTGTAGTTGTTCTTCGCTTTGCGATCGTCGTAGCGCCAGCTCACGTTTTCGAGGAGAATCTCATTGAGCGCAAACGCCACGTGCGAGCTGTCGTTCGTAGCGGCCGTCGTGTCTTCCTTCAGAAAATGATAATTGTCGTTTCCTTTTTCGTCCGTCCACATGTTCACCGTCGCATCTTTCATTGTGATGTTGTGGATGGAATAATTCGCGTGAAAAAGGTCGACGATGTTGAACTTGAGCGAAACCAAATTCGCGTTGAACAGCGTATCGCGCTTTTTGATGTTGATCGCATCGAGCGCGGCGATCCTTCGAAACTCGACGGAAACATCGGGGAAGCTGCGGATGATCGTGATGTCGATGTCTTTCGGATCGATGAGGATGGTCGTGTTGACGCGCTTGTTCACTTCCTGCACGACGTAATTTTTCACGTCATCCTGGTAGATCCACGTGAGCACGAGCAGCACGAGTAGGAGAAAAATAAATCCGCCGGAAAGCCAGAAGAAAAGACGAAGCAGCTTCCGCCACCAGGGACGGTGTTTTTTTGCCGGTTCTACAGGAGAGCCGGCCGGCGCATTGGAAGGAAGGACCGCTTCGGACATGACGACACAGTAAAGGTAAAACGGCGTCGTTTGCGCTTTGGTATGGCGGTCTTAAAGGTTGTGAAACGGGAAATGTTAATAGAGTGACGTTCGGCGGTAGCAGGAGAGTGCCTTAACCACGCCCGCCTGCACGTCGGGCAGGGAGGTGCACAGCGGTTTTCACAGAGGAACACAGTGCACCTCTTTTAGCGGAAGAGGAATTAGATTATAAAAAAATCACCAACGACAGAAAGTTCCATCGTTGGTGAAGAATATGAAATTGCAGTTGGATTACTCGTGACGCTTCCGCACACGGCCACCCGCTTTCTTCGTTCCGCCGACCTGCATTTTCAGCATGCCGACTTCTTCATCAGTGAGATGGCGCCAGCGGCCGCGGGGCAGCTGTTTTTTCGTGAGGCCCGCATATGAAACGCGGTCGAGGCCGATCACGTCGTAACCGAGATGCTCGAATACACGACGCACGATGCGGTTGCGGCCGGAATGCAGCACGATGCCGACTTCCTTCTTGTCCGTGCCGTCGCCGACGTAGCTGATCTCGTCCGCTTTGATGGAACCGTCTTCCAGCTCCACGCCTTCCATGATCTTGTCGAAATCTTCGGAGCGAAGGTTCTTGTCGAGGGAAACGTGGTAGATCTTGCGCACGCCGTAACGCGGGTGCATGAGACGTTCTGCGAGATCGCCGTCGTTGGTGAGCAGCAGCAGGCCCGTCGTGTTGCGGTCGAGGCGGCCCACAGGGTAGAGGCGCTCGTTGCCGGCTTCTTCGACGAGATGCATGACGGTTTTGCGCTCCTGCGGATCTTCGGTGGTGGTGATGTAATCTTTCGGCTTGTTCAGCAGCACGTACGAAAGCTTCTCGCGACGGAGCAGCTGGTCGCCGTAATGCACTTCATCGTTCGGTCCGACTTTCGTGCCGAGCTCGGTCACGATCTTGCCGTTCACTTTAACGGCGCCGGCAACGATGAGGTCGTCGGCTTCGCGGCGGGAGCAGAGGCCGGTGTTCGCGAGGAAGCGGTTGAGGCGGATCTGGTCTTCACCGAAAGCGACGGGCTGGATATCGCCGCTCTTCTTGCTGCGCGGGCGGCCTTTGGAAGGAGAGGATTTCTGCGAATCGACGAATTCATTGGCTTCTTCTTTCGAATCGAAGGTTTGCCATTCGTCGCCGAGCTCTTCCTTCATGCGGCGCATTTCCTCGTGCTTGCGGAAGCCGGTGTAATTGTCGCCGTACGATTTTCCTTCTTTCTTTTCGGACGGTTTGTCGTTGTCGAATTTTCTGCGGAACGGTTTGTCGCCGCCACGATCGTTATCGAAACGACGACGGAACGGTTTGTCATCACCGCCGCGTTCGCGATCACCGTATGATTTTTTGCCGTAAGGCTTATCGCTGTCGAATTTCTTGCGGAAGGGTTTGTCGTCGCCACCGCGCTCACGATCACCGTAGGATTTTTTGCCGTAAGGCTTATCGCTGTCGAATTTTTTGCGGAAGGGTTTGTCGTCACCGCCGCGCTCACGATCACCGTAAGGCTTTTTGCCGTAAGGCTTATCGCTGTCGAATTTCTTGCGGAACGGTTTGTCGTCACCGCCACGCTCGCGATCACCGTAGGATTTCCTGCCCGACGGTTTGTCGCTGTCGAATTTCTTGCGGAAGGGTTTGTCGTCACCGCCACGTTCGCGATCACCGTATGATTTTTTGCCGTAAGGCTTGTCGCCGTCCGGTTTTCTGCGGAAAGGTTTATCGCCGCCGCGCTCGTCACGTGAGCCGTAAGATTTTTTGCCGTAAGGCTTGTCACCGTCCGGTTTTCTGCGGAAAGGCTTGTCGCCGCCGCGCTCGTCGCGTGAGCCGTAAGATTTTTTGCCGTAAGGCTTATCGCCATCTGACTTCGGGCGGAACGGTTTGTCGCCGCCTTTGTCATCATTGAACCTCCTGCGTGGACGATCCTCGTCATTCCCTGAAAAGCGTTTCTTAAAATTGCCGCCACTTTTTTTATCACGGGAAAAGTTCTTGTCACCAAACCGTTTGCCACCAGGCTTCTTCATGATTTCAGATTATTTCTGCAAAGGTAGGGCTATTCCTTCAAAGGGTTACGAATTACGAATCAATACGAATATCCGAATCATCAATAGGATGTAATTGAAGAATAGGCATGGACTTGCGAATCCCGCACAAGCAGTTGCCCATTCGTACTATTCGTAATGATTCGCTATTCGTAACCCCGCATCTCTGCTACTACCGCATTCCCATTCTAAGTGTATTAGCGATTCTCAACCACTACAGCAGTAACCATGAATCCGGGTGCGAATTACGAATAGCTACGAATATCCGAATCCGAAACGCGTACTTCTGATTGAAGCAGGAGCCATTCGTCTATTCGTAAAGATTCGTTATTCGTGACCCCGAAGCATCGCAGCAATATACTTCCCGACGATATCGAATTCGAGATTCACCAGGTCGCCGGCTTTGAGCGTGTGGAAATTCGTGTGCTCGTAAGTGTACGGAATGATCGCCACGGAAAATTCGCCCGGCGCGGAATCGACCACCGTCAGGCTCACGCCGTTCACGCAGATCGAACCTTTCGCAACGGTAACGCCCGCGGATTTTTCATAATGAAACGCGAACCGCCAGCTGCCGTTGTCTTCGCTGACGGAAACACATTTGCCGGTCGTGTCCGTATGCCCCTGCACGATGTGCCCGTCGAGGCGATCACCGACTTTGACGCAGCGCTCGAGGTTGACGATCGTTCCCGGCTGCCATTTGCCGAGATGGGTTTTCTGCAGCGTCTCGGCGATCGCGGTCACCGTGTAATGCGTTTCGGTAATGTTCACCACCGTCAGGCAAACGCCGTTGTGCGCGATACTTTGATCGATCTTCAACTCTGCGAGGAAAGGCGCCTGCACGTCGAAATGCACATTGCTGTTTTCTTCGCGGCGGCCGACAACCTTGCCCAATGCTTCGATAATTCCGGTGAACATGGGAACAAAAGTAGGAATTAGCCTGCTGCTGCGAGTGTCAGACTGAGTAGCCGGAGGCGTATCGAAGGCTGACACTTTTAATGGAACTGGCCGATGTCTTTGCCGAAGAGATGCACGAAGCCTTTCAGCTCACGCGGCACCACGCCCTGCAGTCGAACTTCATTGACAATGCAGGTGTAATAGTAAACGCCGTCGGTGCAGAGCTTGCCGGATTTCATGTCGCGGCCGTCCCAGTTCACGTCGGGGTTCGTCGTTTCGTACACCAGCGTTCCCCAGCGATCGTAGATCTTGATGTCGACGTCTTTCACGTTGCGGTACGGGAACGGAATGAAGAGATCATTCGTGCCGTCGCCGTTCGGGGTAAAGACGTTCGGGAGCTCGTACGTCGGGCAGTTGTCGACGCAAACGATATTGCTGTTTGCGCTTTCATTGCCGAACGTATCCAATGCGGTGATCGCATAGCATCCCGCCACGGAGAACAGGTTCGTGTAGCTGATCGTTGTGTCGGAAGGATTGCTGATCGTGCCGATGAGCGTGAGCGGATCTCCTTCGACGGCGCTGTACCAGATGTGATAAAGCACAACATCGTCCGTTCCGCAATTCATGTTCATCGGGTTGGTCCAGAAGAGCTGGTTCAGTCCCTGGTAGCAGTTCGAATTCACCGTCAGCTGCGGCGCGCAGGGCGGCGTAAGGTCGACGGGCGTTGCACACGATTCCTGTGAACGGTTGTACATCACCGGCGGCAATGTCGGGTTGAAATACGAGCCGTGCGCGGTCACGAAATAGCAATACGTCGTGTCGTTGAACAGGCTGTCGTCGACGTACGTGTTGCCGTTCGCCAGCGCGATCGAATCCCAGGCCAGCGTAATATGATTCTGCCGGTAGATCGCAAATTCGTAGTTCGTCCACGGCACCACGTATTGCCAGCTCAGCGTGACGGTATTGTCCGAAGGCGTCGTGGTGAGAAAGACGGAAGACGCGGGCTGGCAATTGCCGATCGGGTCCGTTCCGCCGCCGGCTGCGAAAATGAGACGGTAGCTGTAAGCGGTGCCCGCCGTGTTCAGGGCGTTATCGGTGTAAGACGAAGGAAGCTGGTAGAAACCGTTAACTGTAAACGTGGTTACGGTCGTCGCGTTGGCGGCTACGAAATTCAGGCCGGTACAGCGTTGCAGCTCGAGCGAGTAGGGGCCCGGATGCGCGATCGTATCGAAGTCGATGCCGTTCGCCAGCGCGTTGATCCAGCGCACGAAGATCTGGTTGCTGCTGCCGGTGTTCATCACGTCGACGTTGGTAATAACAGGAACGTCGCGCTTCAGTTCGCTGCAGTTTTCCGGCGAAGCATAGCTTTCTGCGCCATCGTTGAAATACGCGCACACACGGTAGCAGTAGTCAACACCCGGGATCAGCCCGACGCCGCCGTTGTTGTCGATGAACGTCGTGTTCGTAATGCCGCTGACGGTTCCGATCTGCACGAAGCCGGTGTAAGCAGGAACGCCGGTCTCGCACTGCGACGGGTTCCAGCCGCTCGGTCCCTGTCGCCGGAAAATTTTATAGCCTTTGCAGAAGTTCGTCACCGGGTCGCAGGGATTTTGTCCCCAGTCGAGATGCATCGTCGAGCCTTGCGGATTCACGTTCAGGAATGCCGGCCCCGGCGAAACGACGGTAATGTTCACCGATTCGATATCCGTGAGCGGCACCTGGTTGTCGTCTCGCGCTTTGAACGTTACCGTCCACGGCTGCAGGCGCACTTCGTTGCAGTTGGTGTTCCAGTTGAAAACGGGTTGCGGGCTGAACGGCGTAGGCAGCGGTGTGCCGGTTTGCGTGAGCGTGGAGGGCGGCGTAGTCGTAAACGGTCCGCCGAAACCGGTGAGCGTTACGTTGTCGGCATCCGGATCGGTAACGGGGAAGCTGAAGTTCACGCTTTGTCCTGCGTCGACACAAAGATCCTGCAGGTCGGGAATGTCGGGATTGTTGTTGTTGCAGTTCGCGATGACTTCGATATTCATATCGCGCAGCACGGTGCCGATCTTGTAATACCCGCTCGGGAAATGGTGCCACTCATCGATCTGCACGATGAGGTTGTATTTGCCGGGCTGCTGCGGCGAGCACCAGGAAAGGTCGCCGGTCACCGGGTCGATCGTCATTGTGCCGCCGCCGGCATTCGCAGGAAGCGTATAGCCTGCAATGACCTGCCCGTTTGTGTCGAGGCACTGGCCGATGCTGAAGGAAAGGCTGTCGTTATCCGGATCGACGGCGCCGGGATTGTGATAAAAGCAATGGCCGAGGCAGGCTTTGTCGAGCGGGAGGCTGGTGAGCGTCGGCGTAGAGTTGCAGCCGATGGTGGGATCGACGATGATATTCGTTTGCAGGTAAAAAGGAACGTTCACCGAATTGGGAATGTTCACGATGCCGGCCACGCGATTCGGGTCGCTGATGGAAACGTTGTACCCACCGGGGCCGCTCGGGCCGAAGTAAGTGTGCTGGCCCTGGTAAATGTTCATTTTGATATTCGGATACTGCGGCACCTGCTCGATGCCACCGTGCGGACAGCTGCCGAACGGACTGCCGTTGGTGCGCGGAATAACCGTTTGAATGCCGTCGCCCCAATCCACCGTCAGCTCGCAACGATCCGCAGGGCTGAGCATGTTGGTGTAGGTGTTGACCGTTACCTCGTACGTAAGTCCGTCCACGCAGCGTACGGTGATCTCACCCGCGATGTTGTGCGTTGCATGCAGGAAAGTTGCAACAAACAGGGTTAAGGTGAGGAGCAGTAATCGTTTCATGCGTCAGGGAAGTAATACCACTTCGGGCGTGCGGACATACGGGCTCTTGTGCCGGGAGTTGTCGATGAGCACGGCGTTGAACTGCACGGTGTCTTCGTTGAGGCGGAGCAGCTGCCGGTTGATCGTGAGATAAATTTCACCTTCGAGGCCGGACTGCCCGGCGGTGAGGTGCGGAATGCGGTATTTATACTGGAGCGAATCCCACGAGGTAGAATTCACCTGGTACATCAGCGGGCCCCAGGCGCCGGTAGCAGGATCGCGATGGTACACGGTCAGCAGCATGTTCTTCGTGGTGTCCGTTACGCTCACGCCGATGTCGCCGTCGCCGTCGGTGAAATTGAAGACCACCTGCAACGTATCGCTGCTCTGCGGTTGCTGATATTCTTTGAAGGAAAGCGCAGGCTCGGCAGGAAATACGGGATCAGGCTTGCATCCGAAAAGAGACACGAGCGCCACGATAATGAAAGCTGTTCCGTAAAACCGGTTCATTCGTTTGCCTTTAGAAGGGGGTAAATTCAAAGGTAAGCTAAGTTTTGGGTTTTGACAATGGAGAAAACGGCTTTCCATGTCGCTTTTACAGGTGGTGGTTCCGGGATGTTAACTGGTGTTAAGGAAAACGGCAAAAAGGATCAAAGCCTGCGCTCCGTCCTGCGTTGATTAGACGCTACTGCATGCGAAAGGTTGGTTTAGTCGTCTGGGAAAATTTGTTTATTTGTACCCCCTAACAAATTCAAATTCCCCCTGATGAAAAAACTGTTACCCCTGATCATTGCGCTTTTCCCCGTGCTGAAAGGAAATGCGCAATGCGGCCCCCTTTTCAGCGATGATTTCGAAACCGGCGCTCCCTCCGCTTCCTGGAATATTGGTTCCGGCCACACGATGACCGTCAGCAGCACCGCACCTGCCGCAGGCACCTACAGCATGGACATGACAGGTTCTTCCGTGTTTTATTCCGGCCCGAATGTGACGTTCGCTTCTTCGCAGCCGACGTATGTTTCGTGGTGGATCAAAACCAACTCGACCTCCGTTGCCAACGGTTATTTCGTGCTCGGCGATGCGAATATCAATTCCGACAACGGCGTGCTTTTCGCGTATTGCAACAGCAACAGCGAACTGCGTTTTTTCGGATCCACCGGCTACAATTACCCGATCTCGGTCAACACCTGGTACCATGTTGAAGTGATGAACATCAACTGGACCGCGCGCACGATGGACATTTACGTGAACAGCACGCTGATCCTCACCGCATGGCCGTTCCGTTCCACCACGGCTACCTCCGTAGATCGTTTGCACCTCTTCAACCTCAACAGCGCCACTGCTTCGTACGACAATATCCAGATCGGCGGGGGCAATCCGATGGTGCTGTCCAATACAACGATCTCCCCGCTGTGCAACGGCAACACCAACGGCAGCATCGACCTCACGGTGACCGGCGGCAATTCGCCTTTTACCTACAACTGGAGCAACAGCGCCACCACGGAGGATCTCACCAGTCTCGGTGCAGGAACCTACTCGGTGCAGGTCACAGACAACATCGGCTGTACCGGCAATGCCACGGTTACACTCACCGAACCGACACTGCTACAAGTTACGTCGTCATCAACGGGCACCAGCTGCATCGGCACATATGACGGCACCCTGTTGGCCACGGTCAGCGGCGGAACGGGGCCTTACACCTACATGTGGTCGAATGGCGGCAACATGGCTGCGATGAGCAATATTAGCGGCGGCGTGTATACCTGCACGGTGACGGACGTCTACAATTGCAGCAGCATTTCAAGCACGATCGTTACGCAGCCGCCGGCAATCACGACAACTTTCAGCAACCTGTCGCCGCTTTGTAATGGTGATGCGAACGGTTCGATAACCGCGAACGTCAGCGGCGGGACACCGGGTTATACGTATGCCTGGTCGAACAGCGGAACGACCTCAACGATCTCTGGTCTCGGCGCAGGATCATACAGCCTTACGATCACCGATGCGAACAACTGCACCGCGACGAATTCCATCACGCTGACGGAACCGGCCGCGCTGTCGGCAGTTCCGACCTCGACGCCGACTTCCTGTAACAGCACGTGCGACGGCATGGCGGATGTTGGCCCGATGGGAGGAACGGCGCCGTACGCGTATTCCTGGTCGCCCGGCGGACAAACGACGCAGTTTATTTCCAGCCTGTGCCCCGGCAGCTACACCTGCAACTGGAACGACGCCAATGGCTGCGCGATTATAACCACGGTTACGATCACTGCCCCGGCGGCCATTACGCTCGCTGTTACCGGCACGGATCCGACAGGCTGCACGACGAATGACGGCAGCGCTGATCTCACCGCGAACGGCGGAACGCCCGGCTACACCTTCAGCTGGTCGAATACCACGACAACTGAAGACCTTTCGGGCCTCGGCGCCGGAACGTATGACGTGGTCGTCACGGACGCGGCAGGCTGTTCCGATTCAATTTCAGTAACGCTGAACAACCCGAATCCGCCGGCGGTTACGATCGTGTTTTCGCAGGATACCTTCTGCCAGGCCGATGCCGGCGCCACACTCACGGGCGGACTTCCTGCAGGCGGCACCTGGTCGGGCCCGGGCGTGAGCGGAAGCACGTTTACGCCTTCGAACGCAGCGTTGGGCGCCAATGCGATCACGTACACGTACACGGATGCGGGCGGCTGCACAGGATCGAACACCTCGAACATTTTTGTTTCGGGATGTGTCGGCATGGCTGAGCTGACCAACGGCAGTTATTCCATTTATCCGAACCCGAACAACGGAACGTTCGTTGTAGAATACCCGTCGTTCAGCACGGCTTTCCCGCTGGTGATGTACAACGCGCTCGGTGAGCAAACGGGTTTGTGGATGATGAACAGCAATCGCGAGACGATCGATATGCAATCGCTTCCTGCGGGAGTTTACCTGTTGCAACTGCGCACGCCGGAAGGGATGAAGACGGAGCGGATGGTGAAGAACTGACGGCAGAATTCAAGGTATAAAACAAGAATCCCAAACTTCAGACGAGGTTTGGGATTCTTGTTTTTATCAAAAATAATTTTCAATAATTAATCACCTGCTCCTCGATCGTTGCCGGCAGCTCGCGGTATTCGTACTGCTGGTTGCGCAGCTTCGGTGTGAATCCCGCATCTGCGATCGCTTTCTGGATGCTTTTGTACGTGAAGCGGTGCGGCGCGCCGGCGGCAGAAACCACGTTCTCTTCGATCATGATCGAGCCGAAGTCGTTGGCGCCTGCGTGGAGGCACAGCTGCGCGACTTCTTTGCCGACCGTCAGCCACGACACGCCGATGTTCTCGATGTTCGGCAGCATGATGCGGCTCATGGCGATCATACGGATGTATTCGTCGCCGCTGACGCTGTTCTTCACGCCTTTCACGCGGCGCAGCAACGTTCCGTCGTCCTGGAACGGCCACTGGATAAACGCGATGAAGCCTTTCGAGTTTGCCGGTTTTTCGCTCTGCACCTGCCGCAGCCACACCATGTGCTCGAAGCGTTCGTAAACGGTTTCGATATGGCCGAACATCATCGTGGCGGAAGTCGTCAGGCCGAGCTGGTGGGCGGCGCGCATCACGTCGAGCCATTCGCGGCCGGAGCATTTTCCTTTCGAGATGAGGCGACGCACGCGGTCGTTGAGAATTTCAGCGCCGGCTCCCGGGAGTGAGTCGAGCCCGGCTTCCATCAGCGTTTTCAGCACTTCGGTGTGCGTGCTTTTCTCGAGCTTGGTGATGTGCGCGATCTCGGGAGGCCCGAGCGAATGCAGTTTCAGATTCGGGTACAATCGCTTCAGCTCACGGAAAAGATCGGCGTAGTAGTTCAGGCCGAGATCGGGATGGTGGCCGCCCTGCAGCAGCAGCTGTTCGCCGCCGTAACGGAACGTCTCTTCGATCTTGCGCTTGTACGTTTCGATATCGGTGATGTAAGCTTCGGCGTGACCGGGAATGCGGTAGAAGTTGCAGAACTTGCAGTTGGCGATGCAAACGTTCGTCGTATTCAGGTTGCGGTCGATGATCCACGTCACGTCGTTGCCGGGCTTTTTCTTCTTCCGGATCTCGTTGGCTACGAACATCAGCTCGGCCGTCGGCACCTGTTCAAAAAGATAGACGCCTTCTTCGATGGAGAGGAAATCCAGCTCCAGCGCGCGTTTCAGTAATTGGTCGGACTTCATGTCTGTAGTGTTTTAACCGGCTGCCCCTGAAAGTTTTCCACCGGCACGATACTTGATCGGGCATTTCCCCGCATTGTACTACTTTTAAGTCCCCAAAATTACGAAACATGACCGTCCTGAAACGAACGGCCGCTCTTCCGAAAGAAAATACCCTGGTGATCCTCGCCCGGCCTACTTCTTCTTTACGCCCCTACGGCTTCGATGCGCGCCAGCTGGAAATGATCAAAAAAGGCTTTTCCACCGAACGAAAATATATTCCCGTTGCGAAAGACGGCCAGCTGCTGATCGTCGTTCCCAAACCGGCCAGTAAAGGCGGACGCCACGGTTATCTCGAAGCGATCCGCAAATGCGGCGCTTCGCTGATTCCGGTGTTCAACGAAGAAAAAGCCGCCGCCGTCACCGTCACCGATGCGGATGATCATGCAGAAGAGCTGCTCGCGCTTGCAGAAGGAATTGCGCTGGGGAATTACCAGTTCCTGAATTACAAAGTCAAAGACAAAGCAAAAGAAGAAAATTCACTTCGTGAGCTCGACCTTTTTTCGAAAACGGTAAAAGAGCCGATGCTCGAAAAGCTCCGCACCGTTCTGCAGGCCACGTTCATCGCGCGCGATCTTGTGAATGAGCCCGTGAGCACGCTGGATGCGGTGAAGCTTTCGAAAACCTTCCAGGAGCTCGGCAAAGACGCCGGTTTCCGCGTGGAAGTGCTCAGCAAAGCGAAGATCGAAGCGCTGAAGATGGGCGGACTGCTTGGCGTCAACAAAGGCAGCGACATTCCGCCGACGTTCACGATCATGGAATACAAGCCGGCCCGCCCGCGCAACAAAAAACCGATCCTGCTGGTCGGTAAAGGCGTGGTGTACGATACCGGCGGCTACAATATCAAAACCGGCGCCGGCATGGAAACGATGAAGTGCGACATGGCAGGCGCGGCGGCCGTCGGTGCGACGATGTGGGCGGCGGCGAAAGCGAAACTTCCCGTGCACCTCATCGCGCTCGTTCCCGCAACGGACAACCGCATCAACGGCAGCGCGTACGTTCCCGGCGACGTCCTCACGATGTACAGCGGCCTCACCGTGGAAATGCTGAACACCGATGCGGAAGGCCGGCTGATCCTGGCGGATGCGCTCGCGTACGGCGAACAATTCGGGCCGGAAGTTGTGCTGGAATTCTCGACGCTTACCGGGGCGGCAATGGTGGCGATCGGGCATCTTGGAATCGTCTGCATGGGCACGGCGCCGGAAACGGTCAAGAACAAACTGAAAACATCGGGCAACAACGTATACGAACGTCTCGCGGAATTTCCGTTCTGGGACGAGTACGACGAGCTGATCAAATCCGACATCGCGGAGATCAAGAATATCGGCGGCACTTTCGGCGGCGCGATCACGGCGGGGAAATTCCTCTCGCATTTCGTGAAATCGCCGTACGTGCATTTCGATATCGCCGGTCCTGCGTTCCTCGGAGCGAAAGACGGCTATCGTACGAAGGGTGGAACAGGTGTCGGAGTACGTTTACTCTTCGATTATCTGTCCAACTACTGAGCCTCTTCACATGACAACGGGAAAGCAACTGCGATGGAAGAAGCGTCCATTCTTCGCCAATCGTATTTCGTACTTTCTTCTTTTGCTGCTGCCGCTGCTGCTTTGTTTTGCGCCGGCAACGGAGAAAAAAACCTCGTTGGTCATTGCCGTTTATGATACACAGGCGGCCCAGAACCACATCGTTCACCTGCTGAAAATTCCGTTCGTCAATGGCGTGGCCGGTGCGCAGGAAAAGCTCATGGACGTGCTCACGCAGCAGCCCGGCGACAAAACCCCGCGTATCCGTTTCGATCTCGGCCCCAATACGATTTACCGCGATCGCTGGGTGATCACTTCGTATGGAAACGTCGTCGACCTGCAGCAGAAAAAAGTACTCGTCGACCAGCACGACCAATTCGTAAAAGCTTCCGGCGACAGCCTCGTATTTTATACGAATGATATTTTCAAAGGGAAATATTATTCGTGGGTTAATCTTCAGACCGGCGAATACAAGAAGATCACGAGCCTCACGTATTCCGCGAAAGTGGGAAAGGACGTGGAGCCGGATTGTTCTTCGCGCAACTACAAGATCTATCTCTATCCTGCTGCTGCGCCGAAGATCGAGCTTGTGCGTGACGCAGGTTACGGCGAAGATATTTCGCTGATTCCCGGGGCAAAACCGCAATGCCCGATCTGCTGGATCAGCAATGACGAATTCGTTTACCCGAACTATTCCGCAGAGAAAAATTATGTCGCGATCTATAAAGTAAGCGCGGTTACGAAAGAGCAGGAAAAGCTCGGCGACATCGACCGCATCGGGGAGAATCACAAGCTCTCGCGCTTTTACACGAATGCGCACGGGCAACTCATCTACGAATGCGCACGCGGCTATTTCAGCGTCGACGTGAAGAAGAAAGAAGTGACGGAACAGAAGGAATTGTACGTCGGCAGCAGCGACTTTACGATCTCGGTGGATGAAACGCCGGGAAAAGGCCGTGTGATCCGCTCAGGCAGCACGTCGATCGGCACGTATTTCTGCGATCCGTTTGCAGCGTCGGCGGTGAATGGATTTGTGGCGTTTCCGTATGAAATATCCATGGGCGGCGAGCATTACCTGCAGGGCGCGGCTGCGTATTCGGCGGCGACGGGGAAATGGAAAACGATCGGGGATAGCGATCTGGCGGCGGTGGTGGGATGGATGGAAGAGTGAGCTTGCGCGAATCAGATTAAAAAATTTTGGATGAAACTGGAATTTATCGCTGACGTGTCGGATCCGTTGGTGAGGCTGTATGATTTTGATGCAGAGGGAGCGAAACTGTTTCATGCGGCTTTACGGAATTGGCTGGAACCGGGAGACGGTGTACTGGAAGTTTCGGAATTGAAATTTGTCACGGCGGTGAATTGTACGCTTTCACTGGAGATCGGGGAGGAGCGTGGTATTGTTGCGGAGGATGAAGGGCGGTTTCGTTGCGAGCTGCCGAAGAAAAGTTATGTTGCAATGCTGGCGCTGATCGGGCCGTTCCTGCGCGAAAGCAACGGGTATCAATGGTTATATGATTTGAATAGCGGGATTGAATTCCTGTTTTCGCCAAAAGGGAATTGGTGATGACAGGCTGCTGTTTTCGCACGCGCGCATACACAAGACGCGAAAGGTTTTTAAAGCCTTTCGCGTCTTGAAGACGCCAAATCCCATAGCGATTGATGTTCGTGATCCCAGCACGCACGCACACGTAAGACGCGAAAGGTTTTTAAAACCTTTCGGGTTTTGAAGATGTGAATCGAATAGCAGTTGATTTTTCCGCAATCTCCATGCGTGCCTGCGTAAGACGTGAAAGGTTTTTAAAACCTTTCACGTCTTGACACCACTCATTCATCCCGCAACCCCACGCCATCCTCTTCCCAAAACGAATTATGATTGCCCGAAAAAAAGTCAGTCCTTTGGGCTGAAATTTTCAACTGCATCCCGATGAGCGACGATAAAATCATTGTAGGCATTACGCAGGGCGATATGAACGGTATCGGTCCCGAAGTGATCATCAAAACGTTTACTGAACCGATGATCCTCGAGCTGTGCACGCCGGTGGTTTTTTCTTCGCAGAAAATGTTTTCCATTCATCGCAAGCAGATGGGCGTCGAGGATTTTTCCTTCAACCTCGTGCGCGATCTCAGCCAGCTGAACCCGAAACGTCCCAACTTATTCAACGTTTACGACGAAGATCTGAACGTCGAATTCGGCGTCGCTTCGCCGGTGGCGGGACGTTACGCACTTCGCTCCATCGATGCGGCCTGTGATGCGCTGCTCAGCGGCGACGTCGATGTGATCGTTACCGCACCGATCGATAAAAACTCAGTCGCTGCAGAACTGCCCGGCTTCAACGGCCATACCGATTATCTCCGCAAAAAGCTCGGCGCCGATCATTCGCTCATGCTGCTGCTGAAAGACAACCTGCGTGTCGGCCTCGTGACGGATCATGTGCCGCTGCGGGAAGTGGCCCAGCATATCACGAAAGACAACATCGTGAAGAAAGCGAAGCTCATGGCCAAATCGCTGCTGGAAGATTTCGGCATCCGCAAAGGGAAGATCGCCATTCTCGGCCTCAATCCACATGCCGGCGACGGTGGCGCGCTGGGCAAAGAAGAACAGGAGATCATTGCGCCCGCCGTAGAGCAATTGAAAAATGAAGGTGTGCTCGCGTTCGGTCCTTATGCTGCGGACGGATTTTTCGGTTCGGGCGCATTCGAGAAATTCGACGGCGTGCTCGCCATGTACCACGACCAGGGCCTCGCGCCGTTCAAAGCGCTGGCGTTCTCCGGCGGCGTGAATTTTACCGCGGGAATGAAATACGTGCGCACCTCGCCCGATCACGGAACGGCGTACGATCTTGCCGGGAAGAACCTCGCAAACGAATCTTCCTTCCGCGAAGCGATCTACACCGCCATCGATATTTTCCGTCGCCGCAAGGAGTGGGAAGAAATTTCCGCCGACCCGCTGAAGCCGCAGCCGCGCCAGAAAGAAGGCCGCGAACGCGAACGGTAGCATACAATCGGCCAGTCGGCAATAAAGCAACTTGTTCCCGCTTCCTTTTCCCGGTTGCAGACGGCCAACTGCCCGCCGCAGGCCCATCATTTCGTAGGTCAAAAACCGCTTTTCGTCCGAAATCCCACCGTTTTTGTGGTTTTTTGCCAAAAAAAGACCTTTTTTCGACGGCCGATTTTGTTCATTTCCTGTTAAAATGTGTAGTTTTGCCACCTTTCCAAAAAAGGTAGCCATGGGAGGACAAAAGGAATTTGTGATCCCGTTCATCGGGTTAAAAGATGGCCACCACGAGTACAGGCTGGAGGTAACCGACGCGTTCTTTGAAGCCTTCCCGTACTCGGAAATACACAAAGCGGCTGTCGCCGTCACGGTGGAAATGATCAAGCGTCCGCAGATGCTGACTTTTGACATTACCCTCAATGGCGTTGTCGGCCTGCCCTGCGACCGTTGCGGAAACGGTTATCGCCAGGATGTTGAAGGACAGTTTCAGCTGGTCATCAACCTGAACGGCGATACGTTCAACGACGAAGACGACCTGATCAGCCTGCCCCCGGGTGCGCACGAGATCGACCTGTCGCAGTACGTGTACGAATACCTGACCCTGCTGCTGCCTTCGCGCCGTGTCTGTGGCGAACCGCCCGACCCGACCAAAGGCGACTGCGATCCCGAAATTCTCGCGAAGCTGGACGAGCTGAAGCCCGGCGAGCACGAAGAAGAAGCCCCGGGAGAAACAGATCCCCGCTGGGACGCGCTGAAGAACCTCAAATTCAAAAAGTGAACTAATTAAACCACCATACAATGCCGAATCCAAAACACCGCCATTCGAAGAGCCGCCGCGACAAGCGTCGCACGCACTACAAAGCTGAAGCACCGAACGTTGCCGTTTGCTCTGTTACCGGTGAAGCTCACCTCTGGCACCGCGCTTACTGGCACGACGGCGCTCTCTACTACAAGGGCAAAGTTGTGATCGAGAAGAAGGACTAATTCCTCTCTCGCAGTATGAAAATCGGGATCGACA
>CAMLEF010000012.1 GCA_946478675.1 uncultured Flavobacteriales bacterium
AACCTCATCGAGCTCGGGCTGCTGCAGGAAGGCGATCTCGCGAAGGCGCTCGGGAAGCTGCACAACTGCGCGTTCGCCAGCGGGACGATGACGCCGGATCCGAAGGCGCTCGAAGTCGTCGATCTCGACTTCGCCGACGACAAGGACGTCCTGCCGATGCGGCTGGACCCGACCCGCGTCTCGGTCGCGTGCATCAACCCGCATGACATCGCGACGATGGACGAGATCGGCTTCCGCACGGGAAAGCGCGTGGAGATGAAAGGCCTCGACAACATGCTCATCGCGAGCATCGAATACGATTTCAAGAACCGCCTGCGTTTCGGTTACTCGTACGACGTGTATCTCGATCGCTCCAGCGCCTACAACCACGGAACACACGAGATCATGATCGGTTGGGATCTCGGTTTCACGAAAGCGAAAATGACCAGCCCTCGATTCTTTTAACTCAGCGCACGACAATTAATCCATACAGCAATGAAAACGTTCATCACAACGATCCTTGTTCTCTTTCTCGCGACCGTGAGCGTTGCGCAGGAGAAGAAAGCGGACCGTCTATTTAACAAGTGGCAATACGCGGATGCGGCGAAGCTCTACGAAGAAGCCGTGAAGAAAAATCCGTCGCCCGACCTGTATTACAAGCTCGGCTACTGCTACCAGAAAATGTTCCTGTACAAAGAAGCCGTCAACGCTTACGACCAGGTGAACAACGGCACGAGCGCCGGCACCAGCTCCTACAGCAACCCGGAGTTCTATTTCAACTACGGCCTCATGCTGAAAGCGAACGCGCGCTATGAAGATGCGAAGACCGCGTTTCTTACTTACATCGATAAAGCGCCGAACGATCCGCGCGGGAAATTCTATCTCGCTTCGTGCGATGTCGTGCTCGACGATCTGAAAAAGCCGATGGGCGTTACGGTGACGAACCTCGCTTCGTTCAATACGCCGGACGCAGCGTTTCTTCCGACGAAGTATAAGCACGGTATCGTCTACGCTTCGAATGCCGCTTCCTCCACCGGGAAGAAAACGTTCCCGTGGAATGATAAAAGCTATCTCGATATGCGTTATGCCGAGCGCGATTCGACGAGCGATACTACGCTTACGGACGGAAAACCGTTCGACGCCGATCGTTTCAATACGCAGTATCACGACGGTCCCGCAACGTTCACGAAAAACTACGATACGATCTATTTCAACCGCGTGATGCGTTCGCTGAAAGGCGAGAAGAAGCGCACGATCGGTGTGGAGCACAGCAAGATCTTTTATGCGACGCTCGACAAAGACGGAAAATGGTCGGAAGAAAAACCGTTCATTCTTAATAACGATTCGTTCGGTGTGTTCACGCCTTACGTCACGCCCGATGGACAGCGCATCTATTTTGCTTCCGATATGCCGGGCGGAATGGGCGAAACCGACATTTACTATTGCGTTCGCGAAGGTGACAAATGGGGACGGCCGATCAATCTCGGATCGAACGTGAACACGTGGGGACGCGAGCAGTATCCTTCGCTCGATGACGACGGAAATTTGTACTTCGCTTCCGACGGTTACATGGGCTACGGCGGTTTGGATATCGTTGTGTCGCGCATGGTGTATGGCGGTTTCCAGAAAGGCGAAGTATTGAAGGCGCCGCTGAACTCGCCGGGCAACGATTACGGCATCATGTTTTTGAAAAATAAAATTGCCGGTTATCTCTCCTCGAGCCGCGAAGGCGGAAAAGGCGACGCCGATATTTATTACTTCAACCTCGAACAAGACAGCCTGCCGTGTGAAGTGAACACGTCGATCTACGTCATCGGCTTCCAATGCAAGCCGAAAGAGCTCGTCGCCAAACAGGATTCGCTCACCGTTACGCCGACGCAGCCGAGCCTGTCGAATATCCTGATCCTGCCGATCTACTATGATTTCGACAAATCGGACATTCGCCCGGACGCAGCGCAGCGGCTCGACAGCATCATCAACCTGATGAAGCAGCACCCGGACTGGAATCTCGAAGTAGCGGGCAACGCCGACTGCCGTGGTTCCGATCAATACAACCTGGCGCTTTCGCAACGAAGAGCCGATGCCGCGATTCGTTACGTAGCGCAGCATGGTATCGACAAGCGCCGCCTGACGACGAAAGCGAACGGAGAATCGCAGCCGGTGAACCGTTGCGTTGATGGCGTGGAGTGTTCCGAAGCCGAACACCAGCAGAACCGCCGCGTGGAGTTCACGCTCATCCTGCATACCAGCGGGCCGGTGTCGACGCGATAAAGAAACAATATCCGCAGCAGAAGCAGAGGTTTTCATGACGGAAGCAATTCCGGTGTGAGAACCTCTGCGATTTTTGTGGCCGCAGATTACGCAGATGGCGCAGATTCTTTTGAGGCGACTTTGTGCCTTCGTGTCTTAGTGGCGATAAACTTGTCGATTGCCGTTTTCCGCAACTCCTGCTACATTCGTGCATGGCTTACACACGCATCCTGCTTTTCCTGCTGTTGTTTCCTTTCCTGCTGAACGCGAAAACCAAAACACCGCCGGCGAAACCGCGCAAAGTGTTTACGACGACGCCGGTGTATGATTCCATCATCGCGACGTACCAGCAATTTGAAAAGCAAAGCCGGCTCTGCAAACTTTCTGTCGTGGGACGGACGGATGTCGGCAAACCGCTGCATCTTTTCGTGATCTCGAAAGACAGCATTTTTTCTCCCGAGATCGAAAAGCAAAAAGGCAAAGCGGTCGTGATGATCAACAACGGCATTCATCCCGGAGAACCGGACGGCATCGACGCCTGTATCGAGCTCACGCGAACGTTGCTTGCGAATCCTGCATTGATCCCGGACAATGTCGTGATCTGTATTGTTCCCGTTTACAATGTGGACGGATGCCTGAACCGCGGCAGCTACAGTCGCGCCAACCAGGACGGGCCGGTGGAGTACGGCTTTCGCGGCAACGCAAAAAATCTCGATCTCAACCGCGACTTCATCAAAGCCGATGCGGAGAATACACTCGCGCTCGAAGGAGCCTTCCGGCACTGGAAGCCCGACGTGTTCATCGATACGCACGTTTCCGACGGCGCCGATTATCAATACGTGATGACGCTGATCGCTACGCAGCGCAACAAGCTGCACCCGGTGCTCGCGGAATACATGGATAAAGATCTTGTGCCGTCGCTGTATACTTCCATGCAGCAGGCGAAGTACCCGATGTGTCCGTACGTGGAGACGCTGGGAGAAACACCGGAAACGGGCATTGCCGGTTTTCTCGAAACGCCGCGATTCTCGACTGGATATGCTGCGCTGTTCAACTGCATCGGTTTCGTCACGGAAACGCACATGCTCAAGCCGTACAACGATCGCGTGTGGGCAACTTACGAATTGCTGAAAACGTTCCTGGCAAAAGTAAATGCGGATGCGAAGAAGATTGTTGCGCTGCACGCCGAAGCGGACCGGCAGGTGGCAGCACAGAAAAAATTCGTGATCAGCTGGACGCTCGATACGACACAATACGAATGGATGGATTTTAAAGGTTACGAAGCAAAACACAAAACATCGGAAGTAACCGGTCAGCAGCGATTGTATTACGACCGTTCGCAGCCGTACACGAAGAAAATTAAGTTCTACAACACGTACGTTGCGGAAAAGGAAGTCACGGCTCCTGATTTTTACATTGTGCCGCAGGGATATGATCACGTGATTTACCTGCTGACGTATTCCGGTGTTCATCTTTCGCGGCTGACCAAAGACACTACGATCGAAACCGAGATGAGCTTCATCGAAGATTACCAGACGGTGAAAAATCCGTACGAGTCGCATTACCTGCATTCGAACGTGAAGACACGGCGTGAAAAAGTGCGCGTGACGTATCATGCCGGCGACTTCGTGATCCCGGTGAACCAGGCCTGCAATCGTTTTATCGTGGAAACGCTCGAGCCGGAAGGCGGCGACAGCTTCTTCGCGTGGAATTTCTTCGACGGCATCCTGCAGCAGAAAGAATGGTTCAGCGATTACGTCTTCGAAGAAAAAGCCGACAGCATTCTGAAAAATGATCCGCAGTTGAAAGCATCGCTCGATGCGAAACGTCAAAGCGATACGGCCTTCGCAGCGAACGGCTGGGCGCAATTAAATTTCGTGTACCAGCATTCCGCTTATAAAGAACCCACGCACAACCGTTATCCCGTCGGAAGAGTTTACGGTGAAATTGAATTGCCTGTACGATGAAACGATATAACATCCGCGTTTATGCGCTCGTAGTCTGGAACGATCAGCTGCTCGTGACGGACGAGTTCCGCATGGATATGCGCATGACGAAATTTCCCGGCGGCGGCCACGAGTGGGGCGAAGGACTTGCCGATACGGTGCGTCGTGAATGTGAAGAGGAATTGTTCCAAACGCCCGTTGAGATCGAGCATTTTTACACGACAGATTTTTTCATTGCTTCCGCCTTCCGCGAAGAAGATCAGCTGATCAGCATTTACTATAAAGTGCGGCTGCCGTTCCCGGAAAAAATTCCCGCGATGAATGACGCGTTTGCTTTCCCCGAAGAGATCGACGGCGCGCAGATCTTCCGCTGGATCCCGATGAGCGAGGTGTCGCCGGAGCAGTTTACGTTTCCGATTGATCAGAAGGTGGCGGAGTTACTGATGCAGGGCTAAAGCCCTTTTGAGTGTGCAGGTGTCCCTGAGAATTTCGGTATTTCATATTGGCAGTTCACTTTCCCGAGCAGATATGCGGGCTAAAGCCCGTTTGTATTGTGGGGTGCATATAGCCGACACTGAAGTGTCGACTTATGCGGATACGCCTTGTGTTGATGTTTATGCACGCACGCTCTTGTGTTGATGGAGACTGAGGGCTATGCACGCACGCTCTTGTGTTGATGCAGGTCGATGCTGATTAGGCTGAGATGATATTCTGTTGGATGCGCACAACCATCCCGCAAAATGCAACAACACTAAGTCGACCCTTCAGGGTCGACCAGCACCGCCCCCTACAAAAAGGCTTTAGCCCTCAGACTAATCCCTGATCGGCTCCGGCGGCCCCGGAAATTTCGGTTGCGTGTTCAGCACATACACATCCAGTACCGCTTTCACCCGCGCAAAATATTCCCGCACTGAAGTGGAAAAGCCGTAGCGATCGGGCACGTCTTTCGCATTGAAACCGACGGCGGTGATCCCGAAATGTTCCGCGATGAAAAGCGCGCGCTCGTTCTGGAATTCCTGCGAGACGATGATCACGTCGTTCTGCCCGAACACCCATTTGCTGCGCACCACCGAATCCAGCGTGCGGAAACCGGCGTAGTCGAGCGTGATGACGGAATCCGGAACACCGTATGCTTTCAGCGAATTTTTCATGTACGTCGCTTCGTCGTAGCTGAGCGTGGAGTTGTCGCCGCTCACGAGGAGGTGTTTCACTTTGCCGCTCTTCCAGAGATCGGCGGCGGCTTTTATGCGGAAGAGGTAGAAAAAATTCTTCCGGCCTTTCGACCACGGGCTGGTGCCGAAAACGAGCGCGGTGTTTTTCGCGGGAAGATCTTCGATGCGCGTGTAAAGCTTTCCCTTTCCTGCGGCGATGACGAGGTAATTGCACCAAATGGTGAAAAGCAGGAAAAGCACCGGCAGGTAAATGAAAAGCCGGCGTTTCCAGCGGGAAGAAATGAACCAACGGAAAAAGCGACCGGCGGATTTCATTTAATGACGAAGAAATAATTCAGCGATGACGAAGCAGGCGAAGATCACGCTCGCAATGCCGTTCGTCGTTCCGAAGGCGCGGTTGACGCGGCTCAGGTCGTTCGGTTTCACGATGCTGTGCTGGTAGATCAGCAATCCGCAATACAGCGCGGCGCCGGTCCAGTAGATCCATCCGAACTGCGCGTAGTAACCGGCGTACAAAATGAATCCCGCGGAGATCACGTGAAAAATTTCGGAGACGCGCAGCGCATTCTTCTTGCCGAGCCACGCTGGGATGGAATGCAGGCGGTTCTCGCGGTCGAACTCTTCATCCTGCAACGCATAGATCATGTCGAAGCCGCTCACCCAGAAGATCACGGCAAACGAATAGAACAGCGGCAGCCACGCGAATTTTCCCGTTGCCGCCAGCCACGCACCGATCGGCGCCAGCGAAAGACCGATGCCGAGGATCACGTGGCACAGCGCGGTGAATCGTTTCGTGTAGCTGTAGCCGAGCACAACGAGCAGCGCTACCGGCGAAAGGTAAAAGCAGATCGGGTTGATGAACCACGTAGCGGTGATGAACAGCGCGCAATTCACGAGCACGAACGCCAGCGCTGCCGAAGGAGAAATTGTTCCCGCAGGAATTTCACGCGTTGCCGTGCGCGCATTCTTCGCATCGAAGCGGCGATCGATGAAACGGTTGAATCCCATCGCGGCGCTGCGGGCGAACACCATGCAGAGCACAACCAGCCCGAACAGCTTCCAGGAAAACGACGCGCCTTCCATTTTCACCGCGAGCAGGTAACCGATCACGGCAAACGGCATGGCGAAAACCGTGTGACTGAAAACGATCAGCGAGAGATAACTCTTGACGCGCGGCGTGACAGTGGTGGTCATTTCGTGAAATAGAAATAAAGGATCATCAGCAACGGCGCAGAGCTCAGGAACATCCCGGTATAGCCCGGGTTGATCCATCCGCTTTTGATCCGGTAACGGGTGCTGTAAAGAATGTAAATGCTGGAGCACAAAAATCCCGGGAGCATGGAGAACAGCGCCAGCAGTTGCCACCAGCCGGGCAGCGTAGTGCAGATCGCGGTGATTAATCCAAAAGCGAACCCGATCCAGCCGATAAGTGGGGTGTAACGTTGCATTGCGCTGCAAAGGTACGGATTCAGTTGGCAGCCGGCAGTCTGCAGTTGGTAGTCTGCAGTGTTGTGATTAAATCTTCCTGCTGTATACGGTCGACAGCCAATTGCCAACTGTTCCGTTAATCGACTTTGTACTTTTTCTCTTCGACCAACGCGTCATTCCTGTAAATGAATTCATCAGGAATCGTTTCGTGATCGTGGATTGGGGTGCTACAAATGCCGGCGCAAAAAAAATGCGGTTTGTTACCGGAACTTTTCTGCCGGGAACAAACCGCATTTTTATGCCCTGAAAACGATCAGTAACGGAATCCCACGGTGAGCATGACGTTCGTCGCTTTCCAGGTGTTGTGCACCGGGTTGACGAGCGTCTGGTCGTAGAAATAATAGTTGCTCTTTTCAACGTTCGAGATCACGCCGAGATCGATGAAGAAGCTGTCGTCTTCATCGCGGTAACCGACGCCGCCGGTGAAGTAAAGTCGTGACGCGTTGTTGTTGACGGAAGCGGCATACGGGCTCGAGTAATAAGCGAAGCCGGCACGGAATACCAGCGGCAGCACGCGGAATTCGCCACCGATGCGAACGTTCGGAGCCATCGTGTATTTCGACTGGATCGCGTTGTTGGCGGTGGTGAAATTGTAATCGTTCGCGCGGATGCGGGCGTCTGAATAATCCACGAGCTCGACATCGGCGCTGATGAGTCCGACGTTGCCGAACAGCACCGCAAGACTTCCGGTGAAGCGGAACGGCGTGCGGATGGTGTAGCTGTACGTGCCGTCCGGTGAAGGTGCATCGAACTGCCGGTTGCCAATGGACGATTGCATTTCCGAACTGTAAGCATCGGAAAGCCGCAGCACGGTCGGAGAGGAGAAAGAAAACCCGATGCGGAACAGATCGACGGGACGATAGATGATACCGAATTTAAAGTTGATGCCGCGGCCGCGCGTGACGAGCGATTGTGAAAACTGCAGCGCGTTAAAATCGGAGGTCGTATCCACCACTTCCTGTTCGGTGTACGCTGTCGTTTCTTCGTAACGCACGGTAGGAATGCCGACGCTCGCGCCGATGTACAGCTTGTTGGAATAATTACCGCCGAAGCAGAACACCCATTCGCCCATGCCGCCGCGCATCGTGATCCTTTTTTCCTGGCTGAGTAAATCACCATCCGGAATCGTGTCGGTATAATGCGTCGTATCGCCGGGCACGGTGTTCAATAAATATGCATTCCATGCGAGGCCTTCGTTGAAATAATCGAGGCCCGAAGGTCCGACGCCGCCGGCCGTTTTTGCCCAGCTGTCCATCATGGAAGTCCGCGCCTGTCCGCTCATCCAGACATTCGCCTGGTACGAAGCGTAACGGTTGTAGCCGATGCCCATCGCCAAACCCTGCCAGCCTTTTTCCTGGGTGTTCTCCGTCGGTCCGGCGAAAACAAAACCGAAATTATCGAAGCGTAAGTTGTAGCGTGAATCTTCGCTCATCGTGCCGTTGTAGTCCGACTTGACATTCTGGCTGAAGAGCGAAGGCGTAAAAGTCATTTCGTTTTTGCGGAAGAGCGCAATGCCGGCCGGGTTGTAACTCATCACCGACATATCGCCGCCGACTGCACCGAACGCGCCGGCCATGGACGAGAACCGCGCGGTGCCGCCGAAGCCGATGCGTGAATAACGGAGCGCATCCTGTTCGTTCTGCGCGAACAGGGCTCCACCCACAAGAAAAAGAGAAAGGAAAAGGGAAACACGTTTCATAAGCACTGTTTTTAAAAACCGTGACAGTGTGCAAAGTACTTCCGGTAATTACCGAAGCACTATGACCACTGTCACGGAGTTAGCTAAACGAAATCAGCGCGGACGGGAAACGCTTCCACCCGACGACGAACGGCTTCCGCCGCTGCTGCCGGAGCCACCACCTTCGCTGCCACCGGAGGGGCGGGAATAGGATCCGCCTGAGCTGCTGCTGCCGCCATTGTCCGATCCACGGGAATGCGACGGCTGCGAATACGAGGGTTGGGAATAAGAAGGCTGTTCGGAGCTCGGGCGCGACGATTCCTGCGAGGGCTGGGAATACGAAGGCGTGGAGCTGGGAGCGTTGTACGTAGGTGCCGGCGGCGTTGTGCTGCGCTCGCTGGTGGTGCTGCTGCCGGTGTTGTTGCGCGTAGCCGAACCCTGCGAAGCGGACGAAGACGTGTTCGTGTTGCCGCGTTCCGCCGTGTTGCCGCTGGTCGAAGACGGGTTCACGGTATTGCCGCGGCCCTGCGACGTGGAGGAAGACGTAGCGCTGGCGTTCGTGTTGATCTCTGACTGGATAATGCGGTGAATGTCGTCGTGCGTCGGGTTGCTGACGTGATTTTCGGTCGCGATCGTATTCTCGAAACGCTCACCGAACGTTGAGCCGCCGGAACCTGTCGGGCGACCGTCGGTTGAAGAAGGCGTGTTGCGCGGGCCGTAATAGTTGGAGTTGCTGTCGTAGCTGTTGTAATAGTTGTTGTTGCCGGCATATCCGCCGCCGTAACCGTTACCATAACCACCGTAACCGGCCCCGTAGCCCCAGCCCGGGTTAGCATAAGGATCGTAGTAGTAATAATACGGGTTGGTATAACCGACGCCCCAGGGGCTCCAGGGATCGTACCAGCCGCCACCGCCGCCCCACGGAGAATACATGCCGTAGCCGGTTCCCCAGCCCCAGCCGGAGTTCCAGTACCAATACGTGCTCGGGCAGTAGTTGTAGGTGTAGTACGAAGGTCCCCACCAGCTGTAACCGTTGTAAATGCTGGTGCCGTAGTAATACGGGTTGTAGTTGTAGTAATACGCGTTGGTGTAGTAATTGTCGTAGTAACCGTAACCGTTTACCGGGTGGTTGAAACGGCGGAGACGGGCAGCGTATTCGTAATCGTAATAATCGTCGTAATCGAACGGCTGATCATAATAATCGGAACCCGGCTTGGAGCGGGCTTCAGCGGTTTTCTGATCGAGTTCGCGCTGTTTGGCCTCAGCTTCTGCCTTGCGGGCTTCTTCTTCCTGTTTTTTCTTTGCTTCGACACGATCTTTTTTCGCGTCTTTCAGCGAATAATAAACGTCGTCGTTGTCCTTCTTCGCATTCATTTTGCTGATGGACTCGCAGGAGGTAAAAGCAAGCAGGAGAGCTGTGACGAAACCGGTAATCGCGAAACGTTTCATGTTGGGTGGGTTTAAAAGCGTTTAAGCTTTAGTGTTTCACGAATTTCGCACAGGGATGATTTCGTGCTATTTTTGCGAAATTCTCTGTATAAAAGTACAAAAACCATTCCAGCCTTCTATTACCACTTATTAGAATTTTATGGCCAAAGAACTAACCAACCGCGCCACCGATTATTCCCAATGGTACCAGGACCTGGTTACCAAAGCTGATCTCGCCGAGCACTCTGCCGTCCGCGGATGCATGGTGATCAAGCCGTACGGTTACGCCATCTGGGAAAAAATGCAGGCCGCCCTTGACAAGATGTTCAAGGATACAGGACACGTGAACGCCTATTTCCCGCTGTTCGTCCCGAAAAGCCTGTTCGAAGCGGAAGAAAAAAATGCGGAAGGCTTCGCGAAAGAATGCGCAGTCGTTACGCACTACCGCCTGAAGGCCGATCCCGATCCGTCGAAAAAAGGAAAGCTGATCGTCGATCCCGATTCGAAGCTCGAAGAAGAGCTCATCGTGCGCCCGACCTCCGAAGCCATCATCTGGAAAACCTATAAAGGATGGATCCAGAGCTACCGCGACCTGCCTTTGCTGATCAACCAGTGGGCGAACGTGGTGCGCTGGGAAATGCGCACGCGCCTGTTCCTGCGCACGGCGGAATTCCTCTGGCAGGAAGGCCACACGGCGCACGCCACGCGCGAAGAAGCCATCGAAGAGACCGAAAAAATGCTCGGCGTTTACACGGAGTTCGCGGAGAAATGGCTCGCGCTGCCGGTGTTGCAGGGCATCAAAACCGCCAATGAACGTTTTGCCGGCGCCGATGAAACGTATTGCATCGAAGCGCTCATGCAGGACGGCAAAGCGCTGCAGGCCGGAACGTCGCATTTCCTCGGCCAGAATTTCGCGAAAGCATTCGACGTGAAATTCGCGAACAAAGAAGGCAAGCTCGAGCACGTCTGGGCCACTTCCTGGGGCGTTTCCACGCGTTTGATGGGTGCGCTAGTCATGGCGCATTCCGACGACAACGGCCTGGTGATCCCGCCGAAGCTGGCGCCGATCCAGGTGGTCATCGTGCCCATTTACAAAACCGACGAAGAGCACGCCCGCGTCACGGAACATGCGCTCGCGCTGAAGAAAGAGCTCGAAGCAAAAGATATCCGCGTGAAGTACGACGATCGCGACACGCAGCGTCCCGGTTTCAAATTTGCGGAGCATGAACTGCGCGGCGTTCCCGTGCGTATCGGCATCGGCCCGAAAGATCTCGAGAACGGAAACGTCGAGCTCGCCCGTCGCGATACATTGACGAAAGAAAGTGTGAAGCGCGAAGGCCTCGTCGAAAAGATCGTTCCGCTGCTCGATGACATTCAGCAGAGCCTGTACGATCGCGCGCTCAAACGCCGGGAAGAAACCACGCACCGCGTCGACACGTGGGCGGACTTTGAAGCGGCGCTCGAGAAAGGCGGATTCGTGTACGCGCATTGGGACGGCACGCCTGAAACGGAACAGCGCATCAAGGAGAAAACGAAAGCGACCATCCGTTGCATACCTTTGAATAACCCGAAAGAGGAAGGCAAATGCATCCTCAGCGGGCAGCCGTCATCACAACGCGTCGTTTTTGCACGCGCTTATTAAAATAGTTCGGAGTTGGGAGTCTGGAGTTCGGAGTTAAAGCAGAAACTCCGAACTCCTGACTCCCGACTCCAAACTCAAACTAAAGAATATGTCGCCGACTACGAGAGAATTGATCTTACAGCTGCTGAAGGAGAAAGCTTCGCACAAGCAGGATGTCTATTACCGGACACAGGTAGCCTTCGACCTTTTGCGGCAGGTGATAAAATCGGTGGCGGAAGAATTGAAGCCGCTGGCTGCGAAGATTGATAAGCGCCTCGTGGTGGAGTACGTGAACAAAAACGAGTTCGAAGCGGAACTGCGCGTGGCGGGCGATGTGCTCATCTTCCACATGCACACGAACGTTTTCGAATTCGACACGAGCCACCAGGTCTGGCGTTCGGCGTATGTGAAACAGGATCCGACGCGTTCGTTCTGCGGGATGATCAACGTCTACAACTTCCTCGCGGACTCGTTCAAATACCAGCGTGCGAACGACCTCGGTTATCTCGTAGCGCGGATTTTTCTCAACAGCGAAGACCACTATTTCGTAGAAGGAAAACGACAGCTCGGCTTTTTGTACAACGACTTTGCGAATGCTGTCCTCACGAAAGAAGACCTTCGCAAAATTGTCGAATCAACGATCGTTTATTGTTTGAATTTCGACCTGTTCACGCCGCCGTTCGAAGAGATGAAAGTGGTGACGCTGGCGCAGGTGCTCGAAGAAAGCTCGATGATGACGTCGATCAAAACCGGCAAACGTCTCGGCTTCCGCTTCCAGGCGGATTCGGATCAGTTTGAATGAGCAATTCATAGAGAGGTTCGGTTTTTGCAGGAGAGAGTTGGTGTTAACCACAGGGACCACAGAGGTTTTTCACAGGAGCACAATGTATTCGTCGGGCGACTGTAGAATAGCTACAGTTATGGAAGACGAAATCATCATCATTATTGGCGCAGGAGCAGCGGGACTGATGGCGGCGCGCGAATTGTCGCTGCAGAAGAAAAAAGTCATCGTGCTCGAAGCGAACGAATATCCCGGCGGCCGCATCCGCACCACGGGCGACGCGCTGTTTTCGATGCCGCTCGAGCTGGGCGCGGAATTCGTGCACGGAAAACTCACGGAGACGTTTCGATTGTTGCGTCGTTACAAGATCAAACGTATTCCCGTCAAAGGAACTATTCTCCGGCTCAATGCGGACGGTCTCGAGAAAAGCGATTACATCGAAGACCGTCATCATTACCTCGAGAAGTGTCTCGACGCGCTGCAGGAAGATCTTTCCATCGACGAATTCATTCAGCGTTATTTCACCAACAATGAGCACGAAGAAACCGGCCACGAGATCCGGAAATTTGTCGAAGGCTACGATCTCGCCGATACGTCACGCGCCAGCACACTTGCCTTTCGCGATGAGTGGCGCGACGAAGGAAATCAGTTTCGCATCGAAGGCGGTTACTGCGGGATTATCGAAGGACTGATGAACGATTGCGTGAAAGCCGGCGTGACGTTTCATTTCACCAGTCCTGTCGACACCGTGCATTGGAAACCAAACGACATCGAAGCGTCGACCATCGACGGTCAGCGTTATCACGGCACGAAGCTGCTGGTGACGGTTCCTGTGAAATTGCTCGCGCTGCAGGAGCAACCCGGCGCCATCCGTTTCGATCCGCCGTTGCCGCAGATTCAGCTCGCCGCGGAACAGATCGGTTTCGGCACGCTCATCAAAGTATTCCTCGAATTCGAAACCGCATTCTGGAAAGAAGAGCGCAGCATCCGTCGCCTCGGGAAAAAAGTAAAGAAGGCAGGATTTCTCTTTTGCGACAGCGTGCTCCCGACATGGTGGACGCAGGAGCCAACGGACGTTCCGCTGCTCACCGGCTGGCTCTGCGGACCGGCCTCGCGCACGTGGGCAAAGACCGATGAAGACACCGTGCGCGAGCTGGCGTTGCAAACCTTGTCGGGCCTCTTCGACGAATCGGTGCATGCGCTGGCATCGCGTCTCGTAGGCTGGCGCATGATCGACTGGGGCGCGCAGACGTTTGCGCAGGGCGCGTACTCTTACAGAACCGTCGGCGACGATGTTCCGCTCGGCATCTTGCGAACGCCCATCGAAGGCACGATCTTTTTCGCGGGCGAGGCGCTCGGGAAGGAAGGCGTGGGCACGGTGGAGGCGGCGCTGCTGAGCGCGAAGGATGCGGTGGGGTTGATGCGGGTGTGGGGTTAGTAGATGCGGATTGAACGCATACGTGAGAGAGTATCTCCGTTTGCCCCTATGACCATCGCTTTCAACTGTACGGTACCCGTTGTAGTACCGGAGCTTCTTAGCTTAACGTTGGCTGTAACTCCGGAGGTAAAAGCGTAAGGGGGAACATTACCACTCGCGCTCGTGTTGGGATCGGGATACACGCTGAAAAGAACTTTAGTGCCGGAGGTTGGATAAGTCGTAGAGCGACTCAGTGAAACTGTTACAGGCAATGAGTCAGTAGCGGCTAACGAATCCACGGGTGTGGATAACACTAAGTCGTCTGCAAATGACCAATTAATACTAAAATGATGAGACGTGGAAATGTTTTTCAGACTGGATTCCACTATTAAATCTCCATTGGGCGCAGTGGAATCAGCGCGTAGATACAAATGGAGTTTTCCATTGGTCGGAGTCATTGAAATAGATTGGGAATGTGATGTGTTCAAGGTCTGAATGCTGGAATCGAGGAACCCATAATTACAACTGACCGTGATTTTGGTCAGTGTATCCATTCCATACTTGAGCGTAATGTCCAAAGGAAGCACATCACGTCCGTCTGCAACGATCGATGATTTATCACTGGAAATAGTCATCAGGTTGCCGCCATTATCCGTGAAAAACGGATCGTCAACAACGCAGCCGGATAACAGTACGGCTATGAGGAGGTAGCTGGCTTTTTTCATGCGCATTGAATTTGGGTTCTGACGGTATCTGTTCCATGCAAACCTGCGCTGTCGGTAGCGACGGCTTCGATATTTGTCCAATACGTATCGGGATTGATGCAGGTAATATTGAAATTAAAATTTAAGGTTTTGGATTCACCTTCAGTGAAGTTTGCGCTTTGGCAAAAGCTGTTCGATTGCGAGCCGTTTCCGGTAAAGAAACAGGGAATGCCTGCTACGAGATTAAGGCAAACAATAACTTTTCCAGCATTGTATGCCGTCACAACTACATCCAGTTGAGCTGGCTGGTTACAGCTGATATTAATCTGGCGAATTGTGATGTCGACGAAAGGAGGAGGATTATTCATAGCGGATCAGGGGTTGGTGAAGTTTTTCAGTTGATTGAGCAGGTTCAGGTCAATGGAGATACTTGCAAACGGGGCAAACAGGGTATAGGTGTTTCTTGAAAAAGGATTAGGGTCCTGTTGCTCACAAACGACAGTTCCAAATGTAACACCGAAGAATTTGGTGACGTCGAAGCCAAGTCCGAACACGGGTTTAATGGAAAGGAAATTGACATTGTTCAGTTCTTGTCCTTTATAAGAGAGTTTATTCGGCAACACGGACCCGATTACGAACGAGAATCGCCGGGCCCAATGTCCCCGGTAAGGGCGCAGCATTTGCTTATCGAGCTGGCAGAAGTAGATTTTAGCGGCCATGTATCCGAACGTTTGACCGTTTCGCCATTGACTATGAAATTGGAAAGGAGTAAAGGCCATTCCAAAGTCCGTATGTATGCGCAGTTCCTGCGATTTCGTTTTAGTAGCAGAAGAGACGAGGTTAAGACGAACGGGGGCTACAACAAGAATAATGGTGTTTGCAAATGCTTTTGAAAGAAGGATTTGCATTTCTGCCTTGTTGGTGATTAGAGCAATAGAGTCAGAGTGGTAATCATTATTCGCTTTACGGATATTTTTTTCATTAGCAGCTGTATCAATCTGATACTGGCTTTTCGTTGCACGTAGAGTGCTATCCAATATGGCTAATTGCTTTGTGCGCGCCGCTTCATCTTTAAGCTTCCGGACTTCAAGGATTTTATTTTTAATGGCAATAGTGTCCGTGCTATATTTTGTGTTGAGAAAGGCTCGGTTATTTAAACCAGCTTGTTGCAGGTTGTAATCCTCATTTAAATTTTGAATGTTAAGTGTGACCAGGTTAATTGAACTGACGAGCGGTTCGCTATAGGACGTCAATCGAATCTTCATCAGCGCTTGTAGCTCTGGAGAAATAAAGGTGTCACGACCCAGTTCTTTTAACGCTTTTTTATTAAAATGGTCTACAACAGCCTGCAACCTTGTGCGTACGATACTGTTTGTAATAAAGCCTTTTTCAGTCAGCATTTTTTTTGATACCAACTGTAAGGAATCCAATACCTGCGGCGGATTGGATTCCAACTTAAAAAAACGGAGTACTACCTCATAATTATTCTCAAGTTCAAGCGGTCGGCCAATTGTGATTGTAAATTCAGATTCCCGAGGGTTGCGTTTCCAAAAATATTCTTCGATGTAAGACGTGTCCTTGCTTCCGCACCAATCGCACCGTCGTTTCTTATCGATTCGAATGTCTACCACTACGACATCCGCCGTATCACCGTTGGCCATAACAGCAGAACCGGTAATAATGAATTGCTGGTCGTACGGCAATACATCCGTTTCGAGTACGCCATTTTTATACTTGATTTCCGGGGGATCCTCTGCATAAGCTTTTCCAGCCGCCAGAAACAGCAGGAATACACAGAATATATTGCGGAGCTGATGGGGAATAGACATAAGAGATGGGTTAGGTGAATGACTGGATAGGAATGCTACGTAACAGGTTTACTTTAGAGGTTACTGCCGGACATGGTGATTACCAGGTTCAGCGGTGGTTGGTGTTTTGTACAACATTATTAAAAAAACAAATAGGTTTGATGAAATACGCCTGGCAGAACGAAAAATACGGCGAGATCACTTGCTGTCTTTTTTCTCGAACGGATTCTTCTCGAAGCGGATGGCATGGCTGATGAATTATTCGCCCATGTATTGTTTTTCGTGCAAGGTCGAAAGCGATCTGGGTTTTTGCTGCAGAAAAGAAGAGCAGGGTAATCAGTGTGGCGAAGAGTCTGGTTTTCATCGGATGAGTTTTGAGGCAAAATTCATTCGATGGGAGATGCGATTCAAGAGAGGAATTGCTGGAAATAACTCCTTGGATTTACCCGGCCGCGTTGCGTAGTTCTACGCAACGGCAGATGCGTCGAAACCCGTGAAATGATCTCTATTTAAATTTAATAATCTTGAAATAAGGTATTTAGCCTTTCGGCCGGATTGCTGATTATTGCCCTTTTGAAGTAAACTACAATACATTTGGCGAAACCAAAACCCACACGTTATGCTTTCCAACAAAGACGGACTGATCATCGACATCAGCGACTGCCATGATAATATGATGAACTGCTATTATGCAGGTATACACCGGATCGATTTTGATAAGTATAAAAAAATGATTCAAGATTATTTTCATACTTATGATTTGCCCCAGCCCAAAATAGTAGAGCTGATTGACCTCGATTTATCGCAGGATTGCAACACCAATTGTTTGACGTTTAGCATGAATCCGGTGCCAACAAACGATAATGCAGATATTGAAGTTGGCGTCGGCGCGATTCCCGATAATAACTGGCGATATTCGATCCAGTTGATCCGTGGCCTTGTTCACCTCTACGCAATCGATTCCTTGGCTTTTTCCAAAGCGTGGAATGGAAACGAAGTAACCGCCGTCTTTGAAGCCAGAAGAGGAGGCTATACTTACTATTACGGTGATCTGACTTCTCAGTTCCCGATTCTTTGAAGGTTAATATGTCGCTTTCAAAAAGGTGCTTCCTGTTGGCAGATGTGTTGAGGACAGGAAGCGCCCTCTTTATTTTATCCAGGTTGAAAATAAGTAGCCGATGTCTCCGGAGACGCTTCATAAATTGTCGCTTGCACCGCCCGTCCTTGCTCTTTTACTTGGGATGCGGAATCGTTTTAGCCTGCTCTGGAATTATGTGCTGATCGGATTATTAACGGAAATCGTTTCGGCGAAGCTGACAGGAATGAAATATTATCCCGGCAATATTTTTATCCTCATTGAATTTCTTTTTTTCTCCTTCTACTATAGAAAGTTTTTATTTCGCAATGACTGGATTTTCGGATCGATGTTAGTGCTGCTCGCTGCATTCTATATTCTCGATACGCTTTTTCGTTCGCCGACGCATTTGAATTTTGAAGGAGGATGTGTTTTTTGCGCGATCTACATTGTTTATGGATTGAGCGGTTATTTCATCATGTTGAAAAAGCAGGAGCTGGTTTCGTTAGGCCGCTCGCCTTTTTTCTGGGTAAATACCGCATTGTTTTTTTACGGCTCCGGTTGCTTGTTGCTTTTTCTGTTCGGACCGTATCTCTATGAAGAAGCGTATAAGTCGCTGGTCAATCTTTGGCTGCACGTCTTTGTCTTTTTCAGCGCCCTGCTCAACCTGTTGCTGGGAATTGCAATGTATTTTAACGGAAGACAATGAGCATAGAGCAACTGATCATCATCGGAATCTCCGCCATGCTGCTGATGGCCTTCGCCGTCGTGCTATTCGTCGTGCTCTATCAGCGGCGCGTTATTCTTCACCAGCTGGAGCTCAAAACCATCAACGAGCAAAAACAACTCGAGCTGCAGCAGGCTTCGTTTCGCGGAGAAGAGGAAGAGCGCATGCGCATTGCCGGGGAGCTGCACGATGACGTTGGCGCCACGCTCTCTTCCGTGCGCTTGTTCCTGCACAAAGCGGAGGAAAGCGCTCCGGGTTCCGAAATGTTGCAGCAATCGCGCCAGCTCGTCGACGACAGCATCCGGAAGATCCGCGACATCAGCCAGAAACTGCAGCCTGCGATGCTGAAGACACTCGGCCTCGACGCATCGTTGCAATCCTTCGTAGCTACCATCAACCGCACCGGGCAATTGCAGATCACGTACAGCAGCGACACACGCATGCCCCGTCTTTCCGATGCTGCAGAATTGCATGCGTATCGCATCCTGCAGGAGCTGCTCAACAATACCGCGAAACATTCCGGCGCCACACAGGTCGCGCTGCGTGCGTGGACTGAGAACGCGCAATGGGTGATCGCCCTCACGCACGACGGGCAAGGTCTCACCGAAGAACGGTTCCAGACGGGCCTGCAGCAGAAAGACGGCACCGGCCTGAAGAACATTGCCAACCGCCTGCGCTTCATCAACGCACACATCAGTTTCCCGCAACGCGCCGGCGACAGCCTGATCATCCGCATTCCAACACTCTCCTGAAAACAATACTGCGCATGTCCCACATCACTTACGCCATCGCCGACGATCATGAAGTTTTTCGCAAAGGCCTGCAGCTCGTCCTGCGCGACGATGATCGCCTGAAATTCCTCTTCGAAGCGGAGAACGGTTTCGCGCTGATGAAGCTGCTGGAGCAAAAACAGCCTGATGTCATGCTGCTTGATCTGAAGATGCCGGTCATGGACGGCTTTGCTGCCGCCCGCGAAATACGAAGACTTTACCCGGTGATGAAGATCCTTATCCTGACGATGTACGATGAAGAGCACCTGATCGTTCACATGCTCGAGGCCGGCGCGAACGGTTACCTGCTTAAGAACGCCGATCCCGAAGAGATCCGCAAGGCGATCGCCACGGTGATGGAAAACGATTATTACTTCAACGATCTCGTCAGCGGGGCGATGCTGAAAAACCTCGTACAGAAAAATATCGCTGTTCCGCAATTTCGTTCATCCGTCGTGCTCACCGAAAAAGAATTGAAAGTGCTCGAGCTGATCTGCCAGGAATGCACCTCCGCGGAGATCGGAGAAAAAGTATTCCTGAGCCCGCGTACGGTGGAAGGTATCCGCGCCGGTATCATGGAAAAAATCGGCGCGCGGAATATTGCAGGACTGGTGATGTATGCGGTGAAGAATGGGATTGTGCGGTGAATATTTCAACTTTCCCGGCTATCCTGTAAAGACAATTGCTCATTCGGGTTTTATCTACTTTTAAATATGCAATCAGATAAAGCACTCGAAGAAGCCATTGTCGCGCTGGAACGCTTTCGTGATGAACGCGACTGGAAACAGTTCCATGATTCCAAAAACCTTGCCTCGGCAATTTCCATAGAAGCTGCCGAGCTGAACGAATTGTTCTTGTGGAAAGACGTTAAGGAGAGTGAATCCGTCGACAGGGAAAAGCTTAAGGAAGAGCTGGCGGATGTGTTTGCGTTTGCGTTACTGTTGGCTAATAAGCACGGATTGGATGTGAAGCAGATTGTTCTCGAGAAGATCCGTAAGAATGCGGAAAAATATCCAGTAGATAAATCGAAAGGCACTTCCGCCAAGTATACAGCGCTTTAATCCCATGATTGTTTATCAATCAACCAAATCCGGCTTTCGGACGGATGTTCGTACCGGAGATATCGATAAGATCATTGCAGAACGGATGCAATTGCAGTTGCGCCGCAGGTCGTCCGAAGGTGACCGGGAAGTGTGGCAGCACTCCATGCTTTACATGAGCCAGATCCTCGACGATGACGGCATTCCGCCTGACACAGGTATTGCTATTGAGCTGGAAATTCCGCAAACGAGCAAACGGATCGATTTTATTATCACAGGTAAGAACGCTTCCAATGTCAGTCATGCGGTCATTATCGAACTGAAGAGCTGGAAGAATGCCGTTATTACCGACAAAGACGGAATTGTGAATACGGTTTTCAGAGGCAAGCCGGTGGATACGCAGCACCCGTCCTACCAGGCGTGGAGCTATGCAGCTCTCCTCAATGATTTTAATGAGGCGGTTTATAAGAATAACATTCAGCTCAAGCCCTGCGCATACCTGCACAATTACGAAAGCGACGAGGTCATCACGAATGAATTTTATAAAACGTATCTCGATCGCGCGCCGGCTTTCCTGAAAAGTGACGTTCTGCGCCTGCAGGATTTTATCCGGCAATTTGTGAAATACGGCGACAAGGGAGAAACGATTTACCTGATCGATAAAGGGAAAATTCGTCCGTCGAAAGCGCTGGCGGATGAAGTCGGCTCCATGCTGGACGGCAATCCCGAGTTCGTGATGATCGATGAGCAGAAAGTCGTTTATGAAACCGCATTATCCCTGGCCAGGAAAGCAACGAAGAAAAAGAAACAGGTACTTATTGTTGAAGGAGGACCGGGGACAGGAAAGTCCGTCGTTGCCGTAAATCTCCTGGCGAAAATGACGCGGGAGCAGAAGATGGCGCAGTACGTTTCCAAAAACAGCGCCCCCAGGGATGTGTATGCCAGCAAGCTGACCGGAACAACATCGAAGACGAAATTCAATAATCTCTTCAAAGGAACAGGCTCATTTGTCGAGTGTGCGCCGGATATTTTCGACCTGTTAATCGTTGATGAGGCGCACCGTGCCAACGCCAGGTCCGGGATGTTTAGAAACAAAGGAGAGAACCAGCTGAAAGAGATTATCCGTGCTTCCAAATGCGCCGTTTTTTTTCTCGACGAAGATCAGCGCATCGCATTAGCGGATATCGGATCACGGGATGAAATTGTGCGCTGGGCGGAGCGGGAGGGCGCTTCCGTAACGGAAATGAAATTGACATCCCAATTCCGCTGTAACGGCTCTGACGGGTATATTGCCTGGCTCGACCAGCTGCTGCAGATCCGTGATACCGCCAATACCAATCTTGAGGAAGTCGATTACGATTTCCGTGTTTGCTCATCGCCTGCCGAATTGCGGGCGTTGATCCAATCACGGAACAAAGAGAACGGCAAATCAAGAATGGTGTCGGGTTATTGCTGGAACTGGGCCAGCAACAGCGATCCTCGCCTTTACGATATCGAATTTCCCGAATACGATTTTCGCATGCGGTGGAATCTCAGTGTTGACGGCGGCTTGTGGATCGTAATGCCCAATTCTATCGATGAGATCGGCTGCATTCACACCTGCCAGGGATTGGAGTTGGATTACGTCGGCGTAATTATTGGCCCGGATATGATATTAAAAGAAGGAAAAGTGGAGACAGATGTTTCTGCGCGGGCCGGTATGGATTCGACGGTACGCGGTTGGAAAAAACTGATGAAGGAAGATCCCGAAACAACAAAAGCGCGATTGGATAAAATCATCAGGAATACTTATCGAACGCTCATGACGAGAGGTATGAAGGGGTGTTATGTGTATTGCGTGGATACAATGCTCGCCGGTTATTTTAAAGAATCGTTGAGTGAGCAGAAGCAAACGCGTGAGGGGATGGAATAAAAAAAGAGGAGCAACTAATGCTCCTCTTTTTTCGTAGCCCTAACCGACCAAATATCGAACTTTTTGGTAGCCGATTTGTTAAAATCGGCTACCACATAATTAAGGCGTTAAACCGTTTGGCCAGTCTCAATTTCCCGGCTAAGAACAAACAGCCGGGCAGCCTGATAACTTCGATATATTAATTGAGAATGGTGGAATATTGAGATTGAAAACTCTTTTTCGCCGCTTGTCAGACAGGTTGCCGGAATACCTAATTTCTTACAAGCATTGATCACCCTTTGGCACTGTTCCTTACTCATTCGCTCCAGTTATAGAGGCTAAAGTAATGTTACAGTGGCGGGGTTGTCAAGTCTCGGATTTCGCTATTCGTTTAGAATATTTCAAATATTCCGGTATGGGAGCTGTTATCGGTTCTGTAACGAAATCTCCTCTTGGGGTAGACTTCTGGACTATAAACATTTCATTGGGAAGGGCTGAAATGATTTCAACAAGTTGAGTTTTTCCGGCGGGCAGTTCCCCAAACTTTTTAAAGCTCCTGTCAAGCCCGATAATTACATAACTGCCACCTATATCTTCGGCCGTATAATCAATTACAATTTTAAGCTCCACTTGTGGCAGGAACTGCAAGTAGTTTCGTATGACTTTTATGGACTTTTCGGTGCTGCGCTCTAAATCCGGCAGCCTTTTTCCGTTAACATCTTTCGTTTTACGCAAATTCTCCAATTCGATTCGCAAGTCTTCTGTTTTCTTCTGCAAATCTTCTTTCTCGCGAGACAAGTTGCGCATATTGACGAACAAGGAACCAAACCAGCCGAATAGATTTTTCATTGGTTTACTGCTTTTAAAAAGTGTAACGTATCCCAATCAATATTCCCAATGAGCTATAAGGGCGATAAAGAAGCAACTCTTTTTTGGGTTCATTACTGTGATCACGCGAATCTTGCTCGTACTCCTTGACATAATCAATACTAACATCATTCTGGGTTAATCCTGAAAAATCGGTTACTCCATTTACTTTTCTTTCAGTCAACCTTCCCTTTTTATGCGCCCACTTTAAACCAATATAGTTGATCTCGGCAGATAAGGAATAGTGTCCACCAATCGCGTATGATACTCCGGCTGAACTGGAATAGCCCCAAGCAAGTCCCCGGTCAAATATCCATTTCTCAGATTGTACTTCTTCTCCGTTTGTAAGGAATTCTTTAGTCGTTGACGATAAATATCCCAACATACCAATTACGAGTCCGAAACGAGAATAATACCTCATCTTGCCAAGTTCAATCCCCGCGCTGATGGCTGGATTAACTTGAAGCATTCTTGTTTTCCATGTTATCGTTTCCCAACGAGTTGTTGAGCCATCTTTAGTTAGGTAGTATGCCGATTTGTGACGAAGTCCCCCAAAATAAGAGGTGTAAACCTCAGCCGATAAATATTTATTGAGGCTATAGCCAATATTTATTCCATTTGAAAATCCACGACCAAAGGAAGAATAAATACCGTCATAGCTATTGAAAGTATCTGCAAGAGTATGTGTCCAATCAAAGCCGATTAGTTCTTTTTGTGCAGCAAACCCATATCCCCCTTTATACTCTATGGATAATTGAGCATGGGTTATCTGGCAAAAGGATACAAATGCGATGGTAATAATGAGGTGTTTCACGAAAACGGATGTTTTGGTTTTTATGTGAAACGATTTGGGGAAGTTCTTATTGCAGGCAATTAAAAATTGTATCGCTATTGAACTATTAGTTTCTCTGTATGTAAACGACTTCCATTTTCTAAACAGACCAGCACAGTATATGTTCCTGATGCCAATCCCTTAATGGAATAGTCGAGCGTTTGGGTAAACGTCATTTCGGTAATTAACCGACCCGATCCATCGAATAATCTGAAATGTAGTAGAGACGGTTCTTCACTTTCGATGTGCAGAATATCGTCGTTAGGATTCGGGTACATTTTGAAAGGGACGGGAGGGGCTATTTCAGCTACACCAACGTTTGTCGGGCAAGTAGTCCCGTAACAGGCAATATGGTTAGCTACGATGTTATTTGCCCCGACGTGGTTGAAATAACCACCTATATACAGATTGCCATTATAAACCCCCATCGTCCAAACAGTATTGTCAGCTCCGCCGTCTACGCTTATCCATTTTGTACCGTTATACTTGTATACGTTTTTAATGCTATCTCCCTGCCCGGTAACCGTTACGTTCCCTCCACCGGCGTACAACTCGCCATTGAATACCGCTAAACAACGTGTTCCCCACAGGGTGTCAGTTGGGGTACCGATCGGTGTCCAAGTTGTATCATTCCACATAGCGACACCTAAAGCCGTTTGATGATCTACAGCCGTGAAGCCACCAGCCGCATAAAGAACATCCCGGGCAGTATCTACGACTAATGCTGTCAGGTAGTTATTGAAACCACCACCGACAGAATCCCATTGTGTCCCATTCCAACGAGCAATGTAGTAGGCTGGTAGGTTATTATTTCCCGCAATCGTAAAGTCACCGCCGACGTATAGTTGGCCGTGATATATTGCCATACAGTAAACTCTTCCCATCCCGCCTGTTACTCCCCCCGATACATTTGACCAAGCAGAGCCATTCCACTTAGCTATGCGGTTAACAGAGACGCCATTAATACTGACAAAGTACCCCCCGGCATACAATTGACCATTATAGGTTTGTAGACTATAGATTGGAAAATCGACACCAGCATTAGGAGTGATTGAAGACCACCCATTAATACTATCCCAAGCCGCAATCCTGACAGTATTAGGAACGTTTTGGCCGGCATGAATGAATTCTCCGCCCACAATTAGTCTACCATTATACCACGTTACGGCGTTTACTTCACCCCAGACCCCTCCTTCCAGCGTATCAATAAAACTATTCCCATCCATTGAGCAAACTCCGGGAATCTGTAACCCTCCGAAATAATCATTGCCATTCCAATCACCTATGCCGAGATAAAGTTTCTCTTGGGGAGCTATGCAAGTCGGGCTGCTATTAAGAACCCCATAGCCCAACGGGCTCCATACCTGGGCATTGCCGAGGTATGGAGCCACGAGAGCAAAGGCGAAAAACAAAAGGCGTTTCATTACTCTTGTTTTACTATTACGAGCTTCTGCAGGCCGATCCGCTTCTGGTCAGTGTCTAAAGAACACATATAGACCCCTTGTACCCAATCCTGCGTATCGACTTTAATGGTTTGCTTGCCAGCCTCAACTTGTTGTGAATAAACAAGTTTGCCATTCATATCAAATATACGAAGATTAGCAGAAGTGCCTTCAGGTACCTTGCAAATCATCGTTACTGAATTGGTGGCAGGGTTGGGGTAGCCTTCGCCCAGAAACTCCGTCTGGACTTTCTCAGGTGCCGGAGCTGAACGGCGGCCGCCCGAAGCTGTGTCGAATTCCATTTCCAGCGGTTCCCCGAATGCGGCGAACAGGATTACGCGGGCACTGGCACGGGCAATGCAGTCCTTAGCCATCGTGGCAATGTCGCGAACAGAATCGACTTCTGTAGCCGTGAGTGAATAAATATCGCGGCCTGCGGAATAGACGTTGTAATGCAGGGTAAGAAGATTATACTCTGCGCTTTCCTCGTCCGTTTTCGGATCAAGAGACGCAATAACAGTTGCTGCCTGCGAATACAATCCCTGATCAAGGTAGGACGCTGCCAATGCTTCTTTTGCAGCCTCCGAGCCTTGTTGAGAAAGGATATTGTAAATTGAATCCGTCATCGTGGAATCCGTGCTCAGGCTGTCGATATAATACGCCATCTGTTCATTGTAGAGTTGCTGACGCGACCCGGTTGCAGATTCAAGCTCGTCGCTCACTACAGACAAGGTTCTGGTTGAAGAACTTTGTGCGTTAAGAACATCATTGTATTCGGCGGTTCCCGCGATCAGCGGATATAGAACCGATCGAACCTCTCTTGAAAGCGGCGAATTCATCTGACCTACTTTGGCTAAATCCTCGGCAGCAACGTCTTCACGGCTCATAAATGCGAGCATTACTTCATCGCTAAGCGGAGAATTGTCGATCAATAAGTCCGTGAGCGCGCTCGCAGAAGTCATGGTGTCAATGGCGCCAAGCAGGGCAGACTTCTGCCCCCCGTCGAGATTGTCCAGAATACCTTCTTTCTCAGCCTGAAGATCGCTAACCTGACTGTTGGCGTTTGCGATCAAATTGCTGCAACTTGTGCAAGGTGCCGCAGGAGTGCAAGAGGTCGAGGTTTGCTGAATGCCGGTGTTAATCATGTTAGAAGCCGTCAGGGCATTTCCTGCCGCTACCAGCGGCGTAGGAATAACCGTCACGGGATTCCCGGAAGGATCGGCACTGTGCGCGTAATAATCGAACAGGCTGGTTGAATAAAGCTGGTTGCGTAGCGGTGTAAACTGTGTGAATGTGTTTCCTGCCGGATTCTTGTCATTCACTATCGGCAGGTACCCCTGATTGGCAAGGGTACCATTGCTATACCAATTTCGTTGGTAATAGGTCGCTGACGAATTTACGTAGGTATTGCAGTGTACTTGCAAGTAGGGATTGGCGCCCCCCAACCATGTTCCGTTGGCACATTTGGTGAATACATTGCCTCCAGTAGTAAATCCGATTAGTCCTCCCATCGTTCCTGAATTACTCGTTGTAATTCCAACAAGGCAGTTCGATGTTGATAGATTGTTGCCGACCTGATTATCGTTAACGGTTAACGCCTGGCATGAAACCATGCCAATACCAACAAAAGCCGATGTTATGCTGTTTTTTGTTACTCTATCACCCATTCCGCTCCAGCATTGGATCGGCACCGTTGTCGATGGGTATTGGTTTTTGTCGATACGATTGGCATAAAACGGAGAGTTCAAAGTATTTCCGTGAACTTCTGCATTGATAATATTCGTGAAAATATTTCCGCTACCGCTATTGTCGGCATCCCAGACATACAGCGCGGAGTTGATCCCGACAATGCCGTAGTCGGCATTATCGAAGGAGTTATCTCCGACAACAACGAATTTCACTCCGTCGGTCCGAACGTAGTCATACGGACGCTGAGTAGAAGTCGCGTAGTTATACAGCGTGTTGTTCACGTTGGGATAGGTGTAACCGCTGGAGGTGTTGTATCCCGGATCGGGAAGCGTCGTGCTGGTATATGAGCAGTTAAGAATCCGGCTGTTGTTCACATACGGATATGGCATGAACCTTACGCTTTGTCCGCAGTTGACGAAGTTTGAATGCGTTGCCAAGACGATCCCGCCGGTGGTGGCCGGGGTGAATTGCCCCGGTGTGGTTTCGTAAGCGGTCACAACGCCGTTGTGCGCCAATTCGATCGTTGCATAATTCAGGATGACTTTGCCTTGATAAAGCTGGCCGGTAGAAGCAACTTGAATTTGCGTTTGTGTTTTGGTTTTATCGCCGCCGTCCTCAACGCCCTGCCACATTGTTCCGCAGCTTTGCAGGCCGGTCAGTTTAGCGTGATCGACTTTAAGAATTCCCCCGGGAAGCACGACAACTTTGCTGAGCGGATCGAATTCGATAATTGAATTGTTCGTTACGTCGAGTTCTGCACCGGGGAAAATGTAAACAGTACCGCGTATGTAGTAATGCTGGTTAGACCAAACGGTGGGACTGCTGATTGGTGTCTGAATCCAGATTTTTCCATTAATCTGTTCGTCATAAGTGAACGTATGAGAATCTGAACAGCAGTTTGCGTTGTACGTCGAAGTTGAAGGGATGATCTGGACGGTTGCTGTTGTGGAATAAGTGCCGCAGGCATTGGTCGCCGTGAGTGTAACCGTATACGTTCCGGGATACACATAAGCATGGGTCGGGCTGGTGGAAGTGGTGGTTGACCCATCGCCGAAATTCCATGAATAGGCCACAGGGGTTAGTGGGCTGATCGTGGAATTGGTAAATGTTATGCCGGTTCCCGTGCAGGTGATATTATCGCTGATCGTAAATGCAGGCGCCGGGTTATTTACATTGATTTGATAGTAGGCTGTCTGCGAACAACCGTTATAGGTGGCGGTACATGAAATAATAGCGGTCGTTGAAGGATGAACCGTTATTGAAGTGGTCGTCTGTCCTGTGCTCCAAAGAAAGGTGGAGCCTACAACTGCGTTTGCGGTCAGCGTTGCTGTTCCACTACCGCAGATTGTTTGGGTTGTGCTGCTGATGGAAACATTGGGAGAAATCGTCGTGCTGCTTGCCTCAGCCAGCACAATGTCGTCAAGACCGAAGTCAAAGCCGGAGATATTGGCAATGCCCTGACAGGTAATGTCAACATTGATCGTGCCGGTGACGTTTGAAGTCCAATAGCCGCCGGCGTCGCGCCACTGGCCATTGCCTCCGATGGTGCCGGAACTGACGATAGTATTGTTAAACTTGACGCGGATCATCGCCAGGTTCGCATCCTGCGCCTCCAAAATGTCTTTGGCGTAAAAGCAGATTTGATAAGAATGACCGGCCTGAACGTTAATGGGTTTTCGCCATGCGATCAGTTCAACGCCGGTAGGGTCGCAGTCCCCATAATAGAAAAAGTTGTGGCCAACGGTGGTGTGATCGGTCTTAGTCAAGGTGGAAGAGAATACAGGAACACCGTTATTGGCTATACAATATTCACCATTGGATCCCCGGTTAGAATGAAAATGATTGTGCGGAAAACTGTTGGTGTCGCTGTAAGCGTTAACCCACGTCATGTTTGTTTGCAGAAAGGCGTTAATTGGAGCGTAGGTAGTCGCGCTGGTATTGGGCGCTTCAAAATCACCGTCATTGGAAAGGACATTTCCAATAAAGCACATTCCTGTACAGCCTTCCATCGGTACGTCTTGCGAACGGTCTTTGATAATCAACCCAAAATACTGTGCCGTATCGGTGCAGATCGAACAGGTTGAAATATGGTGCGCCGTCACTTTCAGGTAATAGGTTTTTCCCTGAATGAGATTGCTCATGCTCAAAAAGGGCATCGTATCGGAAAGATGCAGCGTAGATTTTTCAGCGATCAACGTAAGGGTGGAGCAGGAACCGCTGTAGAGGGAAACCTTTTGCGTATGTCCTTCTGGTTGGCTCAGATCGTCTACAGGGTGGCAGACGGTAATAAAAACCTTGTCAGAAGGCGCGACAAACGAGATCCACTTTTCCCCGGCAGAATATTCATAATCCTGCGCATCGGAGCTGAAGGTAGTTCCCCAATTTACAGCTGAGCTACATGAGGCACCAGATTGTCCGGATAGGTTTATTGAAAAAAATACAGTTACCATCAAGAGTAACCGAAGCAGCATTGATTGTGTGTTTTTCATGGATTGGTTTTTGTTGGGTTTGGGGGAACTCGTATTTTCTTGTTGCATTACTGAAATTGTATCATATGCCGACAAAGCTGCATTTATAAAAGAGCAGCTTGCGGACAAAGTCCGATGGTGGTTTTGGTAAACGCTTTTAATTGTGTGTATGTGGGTTATAACAATGTGCAGGGGGCTTCTATAAAACTAATATCCGTCCGTAAATTTGTCCGTCCGACCTAATCCTCTGATTCCATCTTCATTCGTTGGGGCTAAATCCTATTATCAATGAACTGTTTTTCAATCCATTGAAATATAAAATTCAATACATTCGCTAATAACTATAATTTAAATAAAACTATGACACAACTAAAGCGCGTGGCCGTATTCATTGACGGCGGGTTTTTCGTCAACGTCAACACCTACTACCTCGCTGTTCATCCGGTGCGCAGTGATTTTTCAATGCGCGGTGTTTTACATTTTGTCCGTACAGAAATTGCACGGCTGGAAAAGAGCGAATACGTTGGTGTTACGATCGCCGAAGCCCATTGGTTCC
>CAMLEF010000013.1 GCA_946478675.1 uncultured Flavobacteriales bacterium
CTGTTGCGGGGGGCGCTGTTGCTGTTGTCCCTGCGGCTTTTGCTGCGGGCGGTTCTGCTGCGGTCGTCCCTGCGGCTTCGGCTGTCGCTGCTGCTGGGGCGGGCGATTCTGTTGTCCCTGCGGCTGCTGTTGCGGATTGCGCTGCTGACCTTTGGCTTCGCCGCCACCGCCACGCTTTTTCTTCTTGTTGCGGCTCTTCGATTTGTCGAAACGCGTGAGGCTGTCCTGCCCGACGACGTTCTCGAAATCCGGCTGGTTTTGCTTCTCGACTTCCTTGCGGCTTTTCACAACACCGAGCTCATCGGGTTTTTCACCGCGCTTGTTCATCTCGATGACTTCTTTCACCCGCTGCGCCGTCACCGGCAGGAATTCATCCGGCTGATCGGCGAAGGTGTAGAACATGAGGCCTTTGAAAATGTCGGTCTTCTGGTGGCGCGCTTTTCCGCGAATGGTTTCGAGATCGACGGCCTGCGGAAATTCCTTCAGCGCATCGAGGTACGAATCGAGCTCGTAATTGAGGCAGCACTTCAGCTTGCCGCATTGTCCCGCGAGCTTCAGCGGGTTGAGCGAAAGCTGCTGGTAACGCGCCGCGCCGGTGGTGACCGAACGAAAATCCGTCAGCCAGGTCGAGCAGCACAATTCACGGCCGCAGGAGCCGATGCCGCCCAAACGAGCCGCTTCCTGGCGCGCACCGATCTGCCGCATCTCGATACGAACGCGGAACTGCTCGGCAAGCACTTTGATCAGCTCGCGGAAATCGACACGCTCTTCGGCGGTGTAATAGAAGATCGCTTTGGTTTTATCGCCCTGGTATTCGACGTCGCTGATCTTCATCTGCAGGCCCATGTCGGCAGCGATCTTGCGGGCACGCATCATCGTTTCCTGTTCCGCCGCCTGCGCTTCTTTCCATTTGTCGACGTCGGCAGGACGGACTTTGCGATAAACTTTTTTCAGCGAAGGATCATCGGCTTTTACACCGCGGCGGGAAAGCTGCGTGCGCACGAGCTCGCCGGTAAGCGAAACCGTGCCGATATCATGCCCGGGCGATCCTTCGACGGCGATGACTTCTCCCATGACGAGGGGAAGGTCGTTGACATTGCGGAAGAATTCTTTCCGGCTGTTTTTGAACCGGACTTCAACGACGTCGAAAGGTTTCTGCCCGTTCGGCAGTTCCATGTTCGAGAGCCAGTCGAAGATATTGAGCTTGTTGCAGCCGCCGGTCCCGCAGGAGCCGTTGCTGCGGCAACCCGCCGGGGTACCGTTCGTTACTGTGCTGCAACCGCGACCGGTCGAGCAACCACCACATCCCATTTTATATAGAGTTCGAAGAGGTTCGACATAATTAACGCAGGATCAGGCCGAAACCTTATCCGCTATAAACAAAAATACGGGATAGAAGGGCTGCTTCGGTGGGTGGGGGTGTGAATTACGGGCAATGGATTGTTTATAAGCTGCTAATCAGGAGGATTGGGGCAGGCTGCGGGGGGAATGACGGTTGACCACTTAAGACACTTGAGGGCCTCCGATAGCCATCGGAGTAAGCGCGCAGACCCTCCCGCTATTCTTTGACGAACATTTTGTTGATGCGCTTTAACGGGCCGCCGCAGAAATTTTCGTGGCAGGAGACGCAGGCGTTGACCATGGAATTGAAATTCTTCACCTGCGTGGCGCGGTCGCTGGGAGACGTGCGGAATTGCTCGACCTGCGAGGCGTAGTGGCGGGCGAGGGAGGTGAAGAGCTCCTGGTCGATGGAGGGATCGGTTTTTTTGGCAGTGAAGATGGTGTTGTAATCCGAAGGCGGCGTGAGCTGCGCGGAGGTGAGCACGCTGTCTTTCGCGAAAAGGGCTTTCGTGGAATCGTTCCAGTTGGCGAGTTTTCGCATGAGCAGGGCCAGCTCGCTGTCGCCGTTGGGGTTGAGCGACTTCTTGCAGGAAGAAGCGGAGTCGGATTTCGATTCGGCCGTTTCGTTGGAGCAGGCCACGGCAAGCGCGAACAGTGCCGCGAGGACAAAAAGCTTTCGCATGGCTTAACGGATAATGACGCCGCGCGCTTCGAAGCTGAGCTCTACTTCCGGCTCGGTGATCTTCGCGATGGAATCTTTGCTGGCGCCGCCGTCTTCAGCGTAATGGCGCAGCTGGGCAACGGAAGTCGTATCCACGTATGCGTAGCCGTCCACCACAGCGGTTCTGCCACCCGCATCTTTCGGTACGAAGAAACCGTAATCCTTGAACGTGACGCGCATCGTTTTGTCGTTGCCGAGATCGAGCGCCATCCAGCAGCCTTTCTTCTGGCAAACGTCGACGATCTTGCCTTCGAGCTTCACGGGAACGCTGTCTTTGCCGGCAAGCTTCGCGATGACTTCCGTTGCAGGAATGGCGCCGTCGACAGAGATCGTGTCACCGAAATACTGTGCGGTGGCGACGGAATCTTTTTTCGCGGTATCGGCAGCGGATTTTTCGCTGGAAGCGTTGGAGCAGCTCACGGTTGCAAATGCAACAGCAAGAAGCAAGGGGGCGATCAGTTTTTTCATTGGTAAAAGTTTGCGCAAAGATAAGCAGGTTTCGGTTGGCCGGGGTGACCGCTGTCAGTCGCCGCGAAAAGGAAGCCCTTCTCCGCTACTTCTTCCGGTTGTGCATGAATTTTAGCCATCTTGCTGTGCCTTACCGCCATGGCCCCGACCCGCTTTACCGCACGACAATTTCTTTCGACCCTGTTCATTCTTGTTCCGGTGGCGGTGCTCGTGTACGCGCTCATCCACCAGCAAAAAGAATCGCGGAAGCCGACTGTAGTTGACGGAACGCTTGATCTTACCGGCTGGAATTTCAGGAAAGACGGTTCCGTTCCGCTCAATGGCAAATGGGCTTTTTACTGGAATGAATTGCTCACGCCGCAACAGGTCGATGTGAAGCAGCAGCAGAAATTCATCAACGTTCCCGGCATCTGGAATAATTTTTCGCCGGAAACTTCCGCTGACGGTTACGCGACGTATGCGATGACGATCCATTCGTTGCAGCCTGGGCAAGAACTGGCGTTCAACCTGCGCACGGTGAGCAACGCCTATCGTCTTTTTGCCAATGGAAAAGAGATCGCCGCGAACGGAATTGTCGGCGTTGACAAAACGAATTCGCAACCGGAATATCGTCCGCAGATCGTGACGTATCGTTGCGACAGCACTTCGCTGCAGCTGGTCATGCAGGTGTCGAACTTCGTGCATTGCAAAGGCGGATTCTGGCTGCCCGTCGAGATCGGTGATGTGGGAACGGTGCAGCGCGAACGTGACCTGCGGGTGCTGCTGGAAATGTTTCTCTTCGGCTGCCTCTTCATCATGGCGCTGTATCACTTCAGCCTGTATTTCCTGCGCAGGGCCGACGCGTCCACGCTTTTCTTCGGCATCATGTGCGCCGCCATCGGGTTCCGCAGCCTGCTCACCGGCGAAAACCTGGTCAATTTTATTCTGCCGGAACTCGACTGGTTCGCAGCGCGCAAGATCGAATACCTGCTCACGTTCATCAGCGCACCGGTGTACGTCACGTTCGCGCGCATCCTGTACCCGCAGGAATGGAATAAAACGATCTATCGCATCATCGTCGGGTTCGGTCTTGCGCTGGCGCTGTTCGTGCTGGTGACGTCTTCGACGATTTACACGAAGACTTCGTATGTGTTCACCGGTTACGCCTGGCTGACGAGCGTCTACACGATCTTCGTTTTCGCGCGATCGGTGGCACGCAAAAAAGAAGGCGCCGGCGTTTTCCTCGCTACGTCATTGTTCTTCCTGCTGACGATCGTCAACGACACGCTGAACCAGATGGAGATCATTCACACCGGCTTGTATCTCTCTTTCGGTTTGTTCATCGTCACGTTTGCGCAGGCGTTCATTCTTTCGTCGCGCTTCGCCGTGGCGTTCCACAACCTCGAAGTGTATTCGGACACGCTGCACAAATTCGTTCCGAAACAATTTCTCGGCAAGATTGCGAAAGACGGCATCGCTTCCATTCGCCCGGGCAATGCGGAGAAAAGCCAGGTAACGGTGCTCTTCAGCGACATGAATTCGTTCACGCGCATCTCCGAACAGATGACTCCGTCAGAAGTATTCGGCATGCTGAACGAATATTTGTCGTGGGTGGAACCGCCCATTCGTGCGAACCACGGCTTCGTCGACAAATATCTCGGCGACGGGATCATGGCGCTGTTTGAAAAAGCGGAAGGACAGAACAACGCGCTGAATGCGGTGAACGCGGCGCTCAACATGCAGGAGGCGCTCGACAACTACAACAAAAAACGTGTTGCTTCGGGACGAAAAGAGCTGTTCATGAATTGCGGCCTGCATAGCGGCGAAGTGATCATCGGCACGATCGGCGGAAACGAACGCATGGATTCAACGGCGATCGGCGACGTAGTGAATCTCGCTTCGCGCATCGAAGGCATGACGCGATTTTACGGTGTGTCGCTGCTGGTGAGCGAAGAAACGATCCGCCAGCTCGGCGATACTTCCGGAATGTTTCTGCGCTTTGTCGATACCGTCACCGCGAAAGGGAAAACGGAGCCCGTCGCCATTTGGGAAATCATCGGCAGAAAATCGAAGCCGGAGCTTTCCGTCTTCACATCATTGCTGCCGGCATGGGAAGTGGCAATGGAGCTTTACCGCGAAGGCCGTTACAAAGAAGCACGCGCGAAATTCAACGAATGCCTTTCCATTCTTCCCGACGACAGCGTTTCGCGTTATTACGTCCGACGCTGCAGCGAAGCCATGGTCGGAGGAACAACGGGACTTCCGAACGTGACGAAATTCACCGAGAAATAAATCTTGAGAAAATCAAAAAACAAATCCCGGATCTTCTACAAGTCCGGGATTTGCTTTTGGTTTTTATCACGTTACACCGCCTGCGGCTTCGGGATGTTCAGCAGCTCGTTGGCTTTGAAGGAAAGATCGAGGAAGATCATCTTCGCGTTGCCGTTGCGCTCGATATGCGAGAAGGCTTTATCCAGCTCTTCGATGAATTTCTCGCCGTTCGCCGCGTGAATGAAGGGCGCGAATTTCGAGATGAACGCGAGCTCTTCGCCGGACATACGCACGAGCGATTGGTCGGCGTAATTCAGCAGCAAACTTTCGCGCACGAGCGTCAATGCGTAAAGCAAAAAATTCTTCTGCCGCTCACGACCAACAGTAGCCAGCTCATCGACGGCGGAGATCACTTTCGGCCCGTCGAATTTCAACGCAGCGCGCATCCATTTCTGGAACGTCGCGAGGTTGAACGCGGCCTGTTCGTTGCGATTGATGACCTGCCGCGCAGTGGCGTAGCTGCCATCGGACTGGAACGCGACTTTCTCGGCATCTTCGAACGAAAGCCCATGACGCTGCATCAATGCATCCCGCAGATCCGCATCAGCGATAGCGCGAACTTTCACGAGCTGCGTACGCGAGACGATGGTGCGCAGGAGCTGGTCTTCGTTTTCGGTGACGACCAGGAACAGCGTTTTATCCGGCGGCTCCTCGAGAATTTTCAGCAGCTTGTTGGCGGCGGTGATGTTCATCTTTTCCGCGAGCCAGATGATCATGATCTTGTATTCGCCTTCGAACGTGGTGAGGCTGAGCTTGCGCAGGATCTCGCCGCTTTCGTCGGTGCCGATCACCGGCTGCTTGTTGTCGGCTTCGATCTTGTCGAACCATTCGTCGAGCGTGAGGTACGCATTTTCCAGCAGCGCTTCCCGCCATTGCGCGATGAGGTGCGTGCTGACGCGAACGTCTTTCGACATGGCGATCGGGAAAACGAAATGCAGGTCGGGGTGAACGAGCTTGGCGTATTTCTGGCAGGATGGGCATTCGCCGCAGGAATCGTCGGCGCCGCGATTGGTGCAATGAATGTATTGCGCGTAAGCGAGCGTGAGGGGCAGCGCGCCGTAACCTTCATGGCCGAAGAACAGCTGCGCATGGCTGATGCGGTTGCCGGAAACGGTGGAAAGCAGGCGTTGCTTCGCTTCGGATTGGCCGATGATGTCGCGGAAAAACATGGAGCGAAATTAACGGTTGAGCGAGAGATAGAGAGGGCGTGTGGATGTATTGTGAAAAACTAAACCACGGAGACACTGGGGCACGGAGATTTGCAATACGGTCGCCTGAAGAATACGACAGGACAAAAATTCTATTTCACCAAAGCCTCCAGCGGAATGTTCAGTTTCTCGTGAAGGTTGCGTACCATTTCGAGCGTAAGCTTTCGCCGGCCGGAAAAAATATCGCTCACACGACTTTTAAAGCCGAGAATTTTGGCAAGGTCGGTTTTCGTTAATCCCTCCTGCTCCATGCGATATTTGATCGCTTCCAGCGGATCTGGTGCTTCAATTACGAAATGACGGTCTTCGTAATCTTTGATCAGCAGCGCCAGCACATCCGCTTCGTCACCTTCTTTCGTTCCTGCTTTTGCATGAAAGACCTTTTCAAAGCGTGTCATTGCCGCCTGATAATCTTTCTGTGTTTTTATTTTTTTGAAGACGCTCATTTTATTTCTTTTTAGCGGGGCCGTACAATTCACGCTGCCGCATCCGGCAGGTCGGGTGTTGACACCCGACTCTTCGTCATCGTTATTCCTCAGACGATCCTTCCTGTAGTTTCATTTCATTCTTCCCCACCACCCCATTCTCCTGCGGATGAAAATAATCCCACACCAGTTTCGCTTTCGCCTTCCCTACTTCCGCCGCTAATTCCGCTTCCGATTTTTCCCGGATCTGCTTCACCGAGCCGAACGCTCGTAACAACTTCGTCGAGGTAGAATCGCTGATGCCTTTGATGTCCGACAGCTCCGTTTTGATCGTTCCTTTGCTGCGGCGCTTGCGGTGATGCGTGATGCCGAAACGGTGCGCTTCATCGCGGATCTGCTGGATGATTTTCAGCGTCTCGGATTTTTTATCAAGATACAGCGGCACGGGATCGTCGGGGTAATAAATTTCCTCGAGGCGTTTCGCAATGCCGATCACCGCTACTTTTCCGCGAAGGCCCAATTTTTCCAGGCTCGTCATCGCTGCTGAAAGCTGTCCTTTTCCGCCGTCGATCACGATGAGCTGCGGCATCGGCTCGTTCTCTTCCTGCACACGTTTGTAACGGCGATAGATGACTTCTTCCATCGTCGCGAAATCGTCGGGGCCTTCTACGGTTTTTACGTTGAAGTGACGGTAATCGCGTTTGCTCGGGCGCGCGTCTTTGAAAACGGTCATCGCGGAAACTGCGTAATCGCCGTGGAAGTTCGAGTTATCGAAACATTCGATGTGGCGCGGCTCTTCGGTGAGACGAAGATCTTTCTGCATCGTGGCGAGAATGCGTTTCGTGTGCCGCTCCGGATCGACGAGGCTTTCCTGGCGCTCGCGGTCTTTGCGGTAATACATCACGTTGCGCAGCGACAATTCCAGCAGCTGCTTTTTATCGCCGCGCTGCGGAACGGTGTAGGTGACGCCCGGCAATTGCACGCCCGGCACAAACGGCACGATGAGCTCCGTCGCGTTGCTGTTGAAACGCTCGCGCAATTCAACGATGGCCAATTCGAGCAGCTCTTCATCGGTTTCTTCGACGCGCTTTTTCATCTCGATCGTATGCCCCTGCACAATGGCGCCGTCAATCACCTTGAAGAAGTTGACGTAAGCCGCGCGCTCATCCGAAAGCAGCGAGTAAACGTCGACATTCGTGATGGAGCTGCTGACGACGGTCGATTTCGCCTGGTAATTCTCGAGCGTTTCGATCTGTTCTTTCACGTCGTGCGCTTTCTCGAACTGCATCTCGATCGAATACTGCTGCATCAATTCTTTCAACTTGCGGATCACCGAGCTCACGTTGCCTTTGATGATGCTGCGGATGTGGCTGATGTTCTCGTTGTATTCGGCTTCCGACTGCAGGTCTTCGCAGGGGCCTTTGCAATTGCCGATGTGATACTCGAGACAGACTTTGAATTTCCGCGCGAGAATATTCTGCTCGCTCAGCACGAGGCGGCAGCTGCGCAGCGGGTACATCTTCTTCACGAGATCGAGCACCGTGTGCATCACGCGGCCGGAAGCATACGGGCCGTAATACGTGGAACCGTCCTTGATCACTTTGCGCGTGTGGTAGATGCGCGGAAAACGCTCATTGGTGATGACGATCCACGGATATGTTTTGTCGTCCTTGAGCAGGATGTTGTAGCGCGGCTGGTGCTTTTTGATCAGGCTGTTCTCCAGCAGCAGCGCATCGAGCTCCGTGTCGACGACGAGGTATTTGATATCGGCAATGCGGCGGACGAGGATGTTCGTCTTGGCGCTGTCGTGATATTCTTTCGAGAAATACGACGAAACACGCTTCTTCAGGTTCTTGGCTTTGCCCACGTAAATGAGCTTCCCCGTATCATCGAAATACTGGTACACCCCGGGATTATCGGGAAGTGTTTTCAGGATGAGCTGTAAATGTTCGGGGGTGGCCATTGCGGCTACAAAGATACGACGGGGAAGGTGGGGAATTCGGAAATTCGGGCATTCGGTAATTCGGAAAAAAAGGTTCGTCCCTAGCTGCGGCGTCTCATTCTTCGATGCAAGGCCGACTTACCCACTTACCGAATTTCCGAATGACCGACTTACCGAATGACCGGGCACCGGGATTTCGTCAAATTTTTATCTTTGAACCTCTCACAAAAAACTACCCTGCCAGCCATGTCTGATTCTGCCAACATCTTCCTCGTTCCCACTGATTTTACGTCCGTTGCCGAATGCGCCCTCGATCACGCGATCGCGATGGCGAAGCAGGTGAACGGCGAAGTGGCATTGCTTCACGTCATTGCCAAAGACAAAGAGCGCGCGGCAGCACAGGCGAAACTCGACCGCATCGTTGCTGATGTGAAAAGCAAATACGGCATCACGGTGCAGACGGTCGTTAAGGAAGGCAACATTTTCGATGACATCGGCGGTGTGGCGGAAACGCTGGGCGCGAAGCTCATCTTCATGGGAACACACGGCGTAAAAGGCGTGCAGCATATCCTGGGCAGCTACGCGGTGAAAGTGATCACGAATTCCAACGTGCCGTTCATCGTGGTGCAAGAGCGAAACATCCGCGACGGCTACAAGCGCATCCTGCTGCCGATGGACCTCGCGAAAGAATCGAAGCAGAAGCTCGACCTCACGATCCGCATGGCCGGCTATTTCAAATCGAAAGTCTACATCTTCTCGCAGCACGAAACAGATCAATTCCTGAAGAACGCCATCGAGCGCAACACCGCTTATGCGCGCAACGAGATGCAGAAGAACGGCGTGGAATACGAAATGGAATCCGCTTCGCAGAAAGGCGATTTCGTGAAGCAGTTCCTCGATTACGCGAAAAAGATCGACGCGGATCTCATCGCCATCGTCAACTCGCAGGAGCGCGCCGTGCACGAATTGTTCAGCGGCACTTCCGAACGCGAAGTTATCACCAACATCCACCAGATCCCGACGATGATCGTCAATCCCGCCGCCATCACCGGCACGAAGATCGCGTTCTTCATTGCGGGGCAATAGGGAGGGGTTCTCCGAAAAATCTTATTCACCAGCTTATTTCGGCGATTAGCGGACAGTAATCAACGTTGATTACTATTGTCGCTCGGTCGTCAGTTTTCGGTCGTCATCTTCCAACAACGACCGACAACTGACAACCGTCCGACCGTAACTATTCCATAGAACTGCAACGGCCTCCTTCATTTCCTGGAATTCGCCAGAAGAGCAGTATTACTTTCCCATCCGCTGCCTGATCATCGCGATGTGCTGCTGCTTCACAGGTTCGCGCAATTGCAGCGCCGTGTCGGTGTAATAGCGGTGGCTCTCGAGGAAACGCTCCTGCAGCTCGGTCCAGTCTTTATCGTTGAACACCATGCCGTGCTCCGACCATTCGAGGCGCAGCTGATCGGAGATCGTTTCGTATTGTTCTGTTCCGAGATAATCGAAATCCGCATCCTTGATGATCTTCTCCGCGAGATCGGAAGGCACACCATGAATAGCAGTCACCATGATGAGCCGCTGCACCGTGGCGATCTGCGCAGGAGAATAGCCGAAGCCCGGCAACACTTCCCCGGCAATGCGCGCAGCGATTGGTTCGTTGACGGAATATTGTTCGATGAAGCCACAATCGTGGTAAACGGCGGCGGTGCGGATGAGCGTCAGCAGCTCGGGATCAGCAATCTTTTCCGAACGGGCCAGCGTTTCGGCCGCACGAAGGACGTATTCGGTATGACCGTAATTGTGGTAGTGGCAGTTTGCCGGCAATTCTGCCCGGAGCCGGCGAAGGATGTGAGTCGATGCAGCTTCGTAATCCATTCCGAGGGGGTGTTTACAAAGTTATGGCTTTTGCCCACCGGGAATTTCGAATCAAAGCGCCGGTTTGCCTGCGCCACGACCCCTCGGATGGAATCAGCCAAGCGTGGTATAACGCGTCGGCAAATGCGTTATTGTGCGCCTGGAAATATTTTTCAGGAAAAGATAAAAAAATCCGCCGCTGTTATCAATCGTCGGCAAACGAACAGCGGCGGATACACCCAACCAAAAACGATCATTCAGTTGTCAGTCGTCGGTTGACTGCAAAGACCGACGACTGACAACCGGCCAACCGTTTACCAGCTCGGGCAGATACCGGGACGGTATTTTTTCTTCGGGGGCTTGCAGGAGAATTGCCATCCGAGGGAGATCTCGTGGGAACCGGCGGAAGCATTGGACAATTTGGAGATTGTCACGTCGTAGCTGTAGCCGATGCGGGCGGCGCCGGCTTCTACACCGAGCAGCACGATGAACGCATCATTACCGCGATACCAGAGCCCGCCGACGATGCTGCCTTTCTTGACATACATGCCGAGGTTGAGCTGCTTGAAATCGCCCTGCTGCTGAAAAAGGATGTTAGGTGAAATGTAGGATTCATCCTGGTACGCGCCTTTCGACAACGGGATAATTCCACCGGCGTGCAGCGTATATTTTCTCGGCAGCGGGCTGTTGCCTCCCATCAGCGATTCGTTCTGCTCGAAGATGTGATGCACAGCAGCACCGGCGTAGAAATGATCGGAGTTGAACACGATGCCGGCAGCCATATCGAAGTTACCGACACGTTGTACGCCCGGCGTTTCGCTGGTGGTGTAAATATTGCCGTATTTCGGATCGATCATATCGCCGAAGGTGAGCTTGCTCCAGTTGATGGCCTTTTGCCAATAACCGATCTGCAAGGCAGCGCTGATGGAGCTGCGCGGGCCTACTTTCACATAAGGCGCGTAAATAAACCCGATTCCGGTAGTGTTCAGCGTTCCCTGTCCCGCGCGATCGTTCATGATCATCAGTCCGACGCCGCCATGCACTTTGTAAGCGAGGCGGTCAACGGAAGCGCCAATCGTAGAGTAAGTGCCGTAGATGCCGGGCCATTGCATGCGGTAGCTGAGGTTCACCCGCGGACAAATGCGGTTTCCTGCCAGCGCCGGGTTGAGATAAAGCGGGTTCGCATAAAACTGCGTGAACTCGGGGTCTTGCGCCTGCGCGGAGAATGCGGCCAGCAACGGCAGCAGCAGGAGGAGGAGTTTTTTGTAACGGTTTCCCATGTGTGCGTGGTTTTAGAAGTGATGCCGTAAATAAGACGCCACGGTGTACAATGGTTGCCTGTGAAATGCGGAATTATTGAGGAAAGGCGGGCATTCCGCGGGGGAGTAACGCGGGAAACCACTTAAGACACTTAAGTGCACTTAAGCGCGCATCCCCCGTACAAAACCACATAGACACAGTGAAACACATAGCCCGGGCTATAAATACCCGCACCTTCGCAACCCGCAACTCCGAAACACGCAACTCCGAAACACGCAACTTTCCCCCATAAAAAAAACCCCGTCGAGTGGGCGGCGGGGTAAAATGACAACGCTGGAGCGGTAGAGCCAGCGTTCGCCGTTAAGATCTAGTCGCCGCCGGCCGGTGCGCCGGGACGTGCGAAGTTGTTCGTCGTGGTATCCGAGAAGAACGGCTTTTCTTTGGTTTCCGCATGCATCGAACCGGTCGTGTCGCGCTGAACGTCGAACTGCTTCACGTCGCCTTTACCATCAACCGTATAATACGGGCCGCCGGAGGTGCGCTTCACATGATCGAGGATCGCGGGATCTTCCTGGGTGTTGTAGATGAAACCTTTTTTCGGATCGATCTGGTCGCCGAAGAGCAGTTTCGCCTGTTTGCGTTTCTGCGTGGTGCTTCCGTTGTTCTGCGCCGCGTTATTGTCCGTGACGGCGAGCGCCTGCGATTGCATTTGCTGCGACTGCTGCTGCGAAATATCCGTCGGGGCAGCAGTAACGGCGTCGTTGTGTGTTACGACAACCGGCGTATTGCTGGCGATGGAGGTATTCTGCACCGGCGTCTCCGTTTTCGCTGCTTCCTGTTTCGGGGACGGACTGTTGCCGTTATGGGAAGCGAACGCATACCCGATCACGGAAAGCCCGGCCACACCGATCGCAATGAGCAGCGTATTCAGTGAAATTTTCCACTGAACGCGGGAGGTTTTGGGCAGCTGGTCCAGCGAACGGCTCATAGCGTCCCAGTCAGCTCCGTTGTACGGAGCCTCGTAGTCGCTCAGCCGGTCGTGTACCGCCCGGAAGAGTTTGTCATCGTGTAAATGTCCGTTCTCCATTGGCGATTTTTACTTTGTTAAACAGGTTTTTCTTAAGCTGGAAGCGGGCCTTCGCCAGGTTGGATTTGGACGTTCCTTCGCTGATGTTGAGCTGTTCGGCGATCTCTTTATGCGAGAAATTTTCCATCACATAAAGGTTGAACACCGTCCGGTAAGCCGGGCTGAGCTGCTGAACCGCCGCGAGAATCTCTTCTTCCGACAAATTGTTCACCATATCGTCCTCTTCCGGTTCATCCGCGTGGTCCGGGACATCTCCTTCCCTTGCATACACTGTCGACACGATCATATACTCATGCTTGTTGCGCCGAAGGTGATCCACCGCCGTATTCACCACGATCCTGCGGACCCAGCCCTCGAAAGAGCCTTTTCCCGCAAAATTCCGGACCGATGTAAATACCTTGATGAAACCTTCCTGTAGCATATCGCTGGCCTCGTCCCGGCTTTTGGCATAACGCAGGCAAACGCCCATCATTTTACCGTAAAACCGCTTGTAGAGCGCTTCCTGGCAGTTTCTATCCTGCCTGATGCAACCGGCGATTAGTTCGTGATCTGTCATAATGCGGCAAGGTGTCCGCTTGCTTGTACGACAAAGAGACGTGAAAAGGTTATAGCGGTTGCCGGGAAAACGTAAAAAAAGCGTGAAGATTGTCTTAAATGGGAGGGAAGATTAATAGCAAAAGGCCTAGATGAATCTTTTTTATTTCTCTATAAGTTAGGGACGTACAATGCTTTTCTCAAAAAGTTTTTCTGATATGCCGCTATTTCTATTTAACTGCAAATCAATCAATTGAGTTGGAAATTGTCGCTGCAATTCTTAACTTGCAACAAATCAACCCACATGAACAAACTAGCCGCTGAAGAAAAGGCATTAAACCATCGATACATGGAAGGCAAACATTATCGATTCCTCAATCACAACTTGAATGTTGATTGCATTGAAGTGCGCCAAATAGTCAATGACAAATACGACGCTTTTTGCGTTGATATCAATGGGAATGTTTACCCTGTAGACGTTATAGCGTATTTGATTCGATTTTATTGCAATCCTAGCAGGCCGAGGCACTGACCCGCCACGTCCTGTTCCGCTTTCTTCTTGGAAAGATGCTGGCTGCGGGCCATGGGCTTGCCATCGATCGCGGCTTCGATCACGTACACTTTGTTCTGGCCGACGCCGTTCTCTTCGACGAGGTTGAAGCGCAATTCCTTTTTGTTCTTCTGCGCCCACTCGATGAGCTTGCTCTTGTAATCCGTATCCGTGGCTTCGATCTCGTCGATATCGAGGTGATAGCGCAGGATGGTTTCGTTGATGAATTTCGCCGTGAACGGGTAGCCTTTGTCGAGATAAATGGCGCCGATCACCGCTTCGAACACGTCGCCGTTGATGGAATTGCTGCGTCCCTGCAGCCCCGACTCCGCTTCAATGAGCTTGTCGATGCCGAATTTGACGGCCAGTTTTCCCAGCTGCTGCCGGCTCACGATGCGCGAGCGGAGTTTGGTGAGAAAGCCTTCGTCGCGGAACGGGAACTTCTTGAACAGGTAATCCGCGATGACGGCGCTGAGAATGGCGTCGCCCAGGAATTCGAGGCGTTCGTAGCTCTCGCGGGGAGCGGTTTTGCCGCGCGTCTGGTTGGCGGCGGAGGAATGCGTAAAGGCTTTGCGGTAGAGCGGCAGATGGTCGGGCCAGAATCCCAGCAGGTTGCGGAGGGTCCGGCGGAATGCCTTCTCATGTCCGGGAAGGAACAGCGCTTTTAACGAGCGGATCACGTTTCAGTCAGCTACTTGAACAGTGCCCGGCAGACTGATCCGGAAAGCAAAGTCCCGGCGCCGGAACCCGGAGCTGCAACTTTACGTAACGGAACCTGCCTTAAGCAGATTTGTATTTACGTACGACGACGGCGGCGTTGTGGCCCCCGAAGCCGAAGGTATTGCTGATGGCGGCACGCACTTCACGCTGCTGCGCTTTTCCGAACGTCAGGTTGAACCGGGGATCGATTTCCGGGTCGTCGGTGAAGTGGTTGATGGTGGGAGGAACGATGTTGTTCTGCACTGCAAGAATGGTTGCAATGCCTTCGACAGCACCGGCAGCGCCCAGCAGGTGACCGGTCATCGACTTGGTCGCGCTGATGTTCATCTTGAAAGCGTTCTCGCCAAAGATGTTGCTGATGGCTTTGAGCTCCGCCACATCGCCGAGCGGAGTGGAAGTACCGTGTGTGTTGATGTAATCGATCTCATCCGGGCCTATTTCGGCATCCTCGAGGGCGTTGCGCATAACGAGGGCGGCGCCGAGGCCTTCCGGGTGAGGTGCGGTGATGTGGTGCGCGTCGGCGCTGAGTCCGCCGCCTACAATCTCCGCATAGATCTTCGCTCCGCGGGCCAGCGCATGATCGAGCTCTTCGAGGACGATCGCAGCGCCGCCTTCACCGAGCACAAAACCATCACGGTCTTTGTCGTAAGGACGGGAAGCGAGCTCGGGCTGATCGTTGCGGGTACTCATCGCCTGGCAGGCGTTGAATCCGCCGATACCGGCTTCGCAGATGGCCGCTTCGGAACCGCCGGTCACGATCGCATTCGCCTTTCCCAAACGGATGTAGGTGAACGCGTCGATGAGCGCGTTGGTTGAGGACGCACAGGCAGAAACCGTCGTGAAGTTGGGGCCGTGAAAGCCGAAACGCATCGAAATGTGGCCCGAGCAGATATCGGCGATCATTTTGGGGATGAAGAAGGGATTGAAACGCGGCGTTCCGTCACCTTTCGCGAAAGCAAAACACTCGTCCTGGAACGTCTGCAGGCCGCCGATACCGGAGCCCCAGATCACCCCGACGCGCGTCTTGTCGATCGTGTCGGCATTCAAACCGGAATCGCGCACAGCCTGGTCGGCTGCGGCGATTCCATAGTGTGAATAAGGGTCGAGCTTGCGCGCTTCCTTCTTTTCGAAGTAGTCTTCAGGATTGAACCCTTTGACCTCGCACGCAAATTGTGTTTTGAACTTTGAAGCGTCGAAACGGGTAATGCGGGCAGCGCCGCTTTTTCCGGCTACGAGATTGTTCCAGTAGTCCTGTACGGTATTGCCCAGCGGCGTAATCGCCCCGAGGCCTGTAACCACAACCCGCTTCAGCTTCATGCCCTGAATTTTTGTTAGCGTATAAACAGATTACTTCGCGTGCTCCTGGATGTACTTGATCGCTTCACCTACGGTGTTGATCTTTTCAGCCTGGTCGTCCGGGATAGCGATATTGAACTCTTTCTCGAATTCCATGATCAGTTCAACCGTGTCCAGGGAGTCAGCGCCAAGATCGTTGGTGAAGCTTGCAGCTTCGGTAACTTCTTTCTCGTCAACGCCGAGTTTGTCAACGATGATGGCTTTAACTTTTGTTGCGATGTCAGACATTTTAAGATGTTTTTTGGTTTAAAGATGCCTTCAAAGATAGAGGGATGGTGAGAATAACAAAATAAATAATTCAAATTTATACTAATCAGACAATAACTTTGTTTTAAAGCGCCTTTTGGGGGTGTAAAATCGGCTGTTGCGGGGGTCATTCGGGCATTCGGAAATTCGGGCATTCGGCGGGAAAAAGGACATTCGGGAATTCGGGAATTCGGCTCGAAAAAAAGAATTCGGAAATTCAACGGGAAAAAGGGATTCCGGAAAAACATTCGTTGAATAAGCTTGCTGTTGCAGCTAAGGAACGGAATGCAGGACTTCTCATGATCGGGTTCCGAATGACCGAATGCACGAATGACCTAATTTCCGAATGACCCGATTCGTATTCTACATTTACGGCATGAAGTATTTCCCCTTCCTGCTCCTGCCCTTTTTGCTGTTTTCATCCTGCGGCGATTCTTCCCGGAAAACGACGAAAGATTCCGCGCGGATCCTTACGGGAGATACCGTCGCTGTTACGGGCGGCGATTCGCTTCACCCGGATACGGCTGTGGTTTTGTTCCGCTTCGACAAGCATCTTTCGCTTTCGGAGGAGTCGAAAAAAACGGAAAGCCTTCCTGCGAAAGATGTGCGGAAACGCTTCTGGCCGCTCGACGAGGCCTGTAACGAGGATGCCAGAGACGTGCTGCAGCGGTTCTTTGCGCTCGACTCGTTAAAGAAAAAAGACTGGGATGCAAACGACATCGGCCAGACCGTTGAAGTGATCGTCCGCGTTGTCGATACGGTGAAGGTTCCCGGTAATTACTATGCGGTGGCCTGGATTATGTACCGGGAAAGCTATCCCGCCTGTCCGTTCAGCTATGGAACGTATTATATGCTGACGACTTATACTAAGAACGGCGGACGTATCTCGACGCAGCTGCTCGGGCTGAATGAAGGCGCGGCCGACGCACCGGTTACTTTCTCCGCGGATGAAACGGCCGAATTGTTCCGCGACGGCTCCTTCAAAGGCGTTCATGCCGATACGAGCGATTGCGGCGAAGACGATCCGAAACCTGCAGATTGCGTGGAGATCCGGCATTACACGTATCAAGGACACATCACGGCGGATGGCCATATTCTCCGCACCGACGAGAAGCAATGATTATTCGTGTGAAATAAAAACCACAATATTCCCCGTGTCTGCTTTCCCCACTCTATTTTTGCGCCGTGAAACGCATTGCCATTTTTGCTTCAGGAGCGGGGACGAACGCGCGCAAGCTGATTGAACATTTCGAGTTGCATAAAGATGCGCAGGTGACGTTGCTCGTCAGCAACAATCCGGGAGCCGGCGCGCTGCACATCGCGCGGGAACATGGCGTAGAAACGCTGCTCACCGACCGTGAACATTTTTTCGACGGCCACACCATCGTGCAGCAGCTGAAAGACCGAGGCATCGATTTCATTGTGCTGGCGGGTTTCCTCTGGCTCATCCCGAAAGAGCTGATCGCCGCTTTTCCCGATAAGATCGTCAATATTCACCCGGCGCTGCTTCCGAAATTCGGCGGCAAAGGCATGTACGGCAATCGCGTGCATGAAGCGGTGATCGCGGCAGGCGAAAAAGAAAGCGGCATTACCATTCATTATGTGAATGAGCGTTTCGACGAAGGCGCGCACATCGCGCAATTCTCCTGCGAAGTATTGCCCACCGACACGCCCGCTTCACTCGCCGAACGCATCCACGCGCTCGAGCACCGGCATTTCGCCGAAGTGGTGGAACGCTGCCTCGGGCGTTGATCCGGATTACCTTAAATGACAAGAGCTGCGCCCTCCCCCATAAAAGGGGTGCAAATTCTTTATACATTTATTTACGGTTTATAATTTGCATTAACCCCACGCTCCTTTTATGGAAAAACCGTTAAGCATACTCGTCCTCGAGGACAATGTCCATGACGTTGCATTACTCGAGCGCGTCCTGCGGAAAGCCGGCATGCCTTTCACCTTTACCGTCGTCGATACTGAAAAAGGATTTATCGCTGAGCTGCTGACGCTGCGGCATGACCTGATTCTTTCCGATCATTCACTGCAGGGCTTCGATTCGCTCGATGCGCTGCGGATCAAAGAGCGCACCGGCCTCGACATTCCGTTTATTCTCGTGACCGGGACCGTCTCCGAAGAATTTGCCGTAGAGTGCATGAAAGCGGGCGCCGACGATTACCTGCTCAAGGACAAGCTCACGCGTTTGCCCACCGCGATCCTCGCGTGCATGGAGCGACGGAAGCTCAGCCGCGAGAAATCGCAGATGGAATCGCTGCATGCCGAATTGAAAAAAGCGCACAAGGAAACCGCGCAGCTGCACAAGGATATGGTGGACAGCATCGAGTATGCGCGCCACATCCAGGAGGCGATGCTGCCGCCGCGCACGCAGCTCACGCAATGGCTGCCGCTCTCTTATATTCTTTACCGGCCGAAAGACATCATCAGCGGCGACTTCTACTGGTTCAACAAGCAGAACGGGAAAATTTTCGTGGCGGTTGCGGACTGCACAGGCCACGGCGTTCCCGGCGCGCTGATGTCGATGATCGGAACGAACCTGCTCAACGATATTATTCTCACGCGGAAGCAAACGGATCCCGGGCAGATTCTCGCCGAGCTGAACGAAGGCATTCGCCGGCTGCTGCGGCAGGATGAAGAAGATGCGCGCGCGCAGGACGGCATGGACATCGGGCTCGTGTCGATCGACCTGCAGAAAAACGAAATCTGTTTTGCGGGAGCGAACCATCATCTTTTTTTCTTCCGCGGAAAAACGCTGGAGCTGGTGAAAGGCAACCGTCGCAGCGCCGGCGGACGGCAATTCAAGCAGCATGCACCGTTCGCCACGCAACAACTTTCATTCGGAAAAGGCGACACGCTTTACCTGTTCAGCGACGGTTACGCCGACCAGTTCGGTGGCCGCACGGAACGCCGCATGCAAACACGCAACCTCGTGAAGCTGCTGCAGTCGACACTGGCGCTCGGCTTCATGCAGCAGGAAAAATTGCTGCTCGACTGGCTCGGCCAATGGAAAGGCGGGCTGAAGCAAACGGATGATATCCTGCTCGTGGGGATTCAGTTGTAGTGCTTTTCATAAGCGGACGCCAGTGTTGATGGACGCGGAATTCCCCTCTTAACTTCATTACCAAACGTTGATTTCTTTTCAAAACTTTTGTTTTGCATCACGATTATTTTAATATTAGCAGCCGCATTGCTTTACGATTGATTCATTTTTCGTGAATACGAACAACTTTTCCGGTTGCCGTATTCCAGCGTTTATTGCGAGTGAGGTTTTTAAATAACCCCGAATGCAGCAAAAGAAATCCATAGTAGTTGGTTGCGACAATTCATCACACTTGTCTATGGTACTGGGCAGCATCCGGGAATCCGACGCTTATTCATTCGACATCATCTCCGCCACATCCACTTATGATTTGCTCGGCATCGTCAAAGCGCTGAAGACCGATCTTGTGATCCTTGGCTTCCGCAACAACCAGCAGGTGCTGAATCATTTCCAGGCGCATCCCGCGAAACAGCCGGTGCCGGTGCTTTGCCTGACGCAGCCTGCCGAATACGAAAAGCTGCACTGGCCCGATCATCACATCGTTTTCACCTGCCCGCTCGACCTCGCGCGCCACGAAGAACATCTCAGCCCGCGCCTCCGCTCCATCTTCCTGCTCGGCGCCGCTTCTCCGCAACCCGCCCCGCCCGCTACACTCGCCGAACAAGCGATGCGCGCCCGCCACGATCAATCGCGCGACATGAGCCGCTACGTGCTCGAGCTCGACCAGAAAACGGAAGTGCTTTCGAAAGTGCGTGAGCGCATCGTAGAGCTGTACGCTTCCGTTGATGATGAAACGCGCACGAAGCTCATCTCGATCGTCAACTCGATCAAGTCGGCGGCGGGCGACAACAAGCTCTGGGAAGATTTCCGTCTCTACTTCGAGCGCACGAATCCGAATTTCCTGCTGGCGCTCGCGCAGAAATATCCCGAGCTGACGGCGAAAGATTTGAAGTATTGCTGCTACCTGAAGATGAACATGAGCAACGACGACATCCGGAATCTGCTCGGCATCAACCAGGAAAGCGTGCGCACGCACAAGTACCGCCTGAAGAAAAAGATGAACCTGCCGAAGGACCAGGACCTCATTCATTTCCTGCATTGCGTCGGGCTCGCAGAAGCCAGCTGATCTTTTCGTCGATTTTTCTCTACAGTTTTTTTGTGAATGGTCCGTGCCATGTTTTGGCGTTGAAGAGACGCGTGCAATAACAGGAAAATGCGCCAGGCTTCGGAACCTTTTGTGCTGCGCGTTGCGTGGTGCGGGTTGCGTGGTGCGGGTTGCGTGACGAAGTGAGGGAGAGTTGTAATGCGTTTGCGTGATCTGTAAACGCTTTGTCGCTGCGTCGACGTTTTGTCTACGCGTGTTTTTCCGCTTCGAAAACGCTGTATACGGAACGTACATGCGGATTTTTTTTCCCGGTTTCACTTGTGAATAGTTTTACCACCCGCTTTTCACCACGCGGAAAAAAGCGAAACACTATCACGGGCGATGATCAACAAAGCGCTGCAGTTCGTCAAAGAAATCCTCGACCAGTTCCTGCGGAACCGTTATGGTTTGCAGGAAAGCATGGTGCTGGTGAACCGCATCATCGACAACACGGGCGCAGTTCCTTCGGCGAATGCGAATAAGGTGGTGATCTCGCTCATCAATATCGAGAAGGAAACGCTCAAGCAGTTTTACGGACGCAACCAGAAAATGACGGACGGCAATTACGCCGACATTCATCCGTCGGAGCGTTACAATCTCTATTTGCTCATCAGCGCGAACTACGACGATTACAACGAGACGCTGAAATTCCTCAACGCTTCGATCCGCTTTTTCCAGGTGCATCCTGCTGTAACGGCGGAATCGTATTCGAATATTCCCAAAGGAATCGACAAGCTGGAATTCGAGATCGAGAAGATCACGTATCACCAGATGCACAGCCTGTGGACCGCGATGGGCGCGCATTACCAGCCTTCGCTCATCTATAAGCTGCGCCTCATTTCCGTGCAGGGCGAAGAAGCCGACGGATTTACGAAATCAGTGTCCAACGTTTCCAGCACCGCTTCCGTATGATGCGCACCAACTACCAGCTGCTCTTCAGCGTCGAAACGTCACACACGTATTTCGAAAACAGCGTGTGCGATTGCCTCTCGTTCGTTCCCGATTATTACACGGAGCAACTGCTGAAGCGTTACGGTTTCATGCTGAATCATTCGAAGAATGGTTTCCGCATGTACGTGAGCGCACCTGCTGCAGTCGCTGATTTCCTGCAATACATTTCCCTGGTCAGCGGACAAGAAGCTTTCTCTTTCGAGCTCGTCACGAAAGATCCGGGCTTCTTCATTTACACCGATCTGCCGTACAACGAGCTTGTGCAGCTTTCGTTCGACAGCAACAACGTGAGCGCAACGGAAAGCACGTTGACGTTTAACACGGGCTTCGCTGCAGGACAACAGAATTCCATCGTCGGAACGATGACGGTTGCTTTCGAAGATATCCTGCGCTACACGACTACTGCTGCGCCGGTATTCCGCATTGCGCTGAACGCACGTTCGACGCAGTGGCAGTATTACATCGTGAACACGACGAAGATGCCGATCAGCAATCCCGGCATCACCGGGAAAAATCCCGCATCGTTCAGCGGTCCGCAAACCGTGACGATCGAAAGCGGGCAGGAAGCGATGCTGTTCGTTTCGGAAGAGCTGCTGCCGCTGAGTGAAAAACCTTTTTATCAATTCGATTTCGTCAGTTATCCGTCGAACGGCGTTTCGAAAAAGCCGGCGCCGAAAATGCTGTTCCGCGGATTGCCGAATGCGGGCGCCGAATATTACGCGACCACGACGGTGAACGGCGCGGTGCAGGTTTGCTCGCCGATGTATGTATACGTTTAAACTCATTCATTCCTCACACAATAAACAACCACAACCACAACGCTAATGAATACAGCCACTATCAAAACACCAGGCGTATACATCAACGAAGTGAACGGATTCCCGAACTCGGTCGTGCCTGTCGCTACCGCCGTTCCTGCGTTCATCGGGTATACACCGCAAGCCTCTTACCAGGGGAAATCGTACCTGAACACCCCGGTACAGATCAACTCGTTCGCCGACTTCCAGGCGTTCTTCTGCTATCCGAATCCTGCGCCGCCCGCAGATCCGACGAAGCAGTACAGCCCGGAATATTACCTCGTGCAGCAAAAAACGCAGCCGACGTCTGGCGATTATCTCAACATCAACGGCAGCTACTATTCCATCCTGCCGGATCCGTACACGATCTACTATCTCTACAACAGTGTGCAGCTGTTCTACCAGAATGGTGGCGGCACGGCGTACATCGTGTCGATCGGAACGTACGGCCCGCCTTCGGGAAAACCGATGACGCTCGGCGCTCCGCTGGTGAACCCGAACGTACAGCTCGCCGATCTGCAGCGCGGATTGCAGCTGCTGCTCAACGAGCCGGAGCCGACGATGTACATCTGCCCGGAAGCGACGCTGCTGAGCCTCGCCGACAACGGCACGCTGATGCAGAGCATGCTGTTGCAGAGCAGCACGATGGGAACGTCGGTCAGCATCTTCGATATCATCGGAGGTAATGCGCCCGACCCGATCCTCTACACGACCGACATCCAGAATTTCCGGAACAACACCGGCTCGCAGGGATTGAATTTCGGCACGGCGTATTACCCGTTTGTCGAAACGACGATCATGCAGAACACCGACATCGACTACACGAACCTTTTCGGTGGTGACGTTTCACAGCTGGCGGCGATCATCAACCCGTCGAGCAATCCTGATCCGACGACGACCGCTGTTCTCGCGAACATCGAGAACACGAGCAGCGGCCTGACGGTTTCGCAAAACAACAACGCGCTGCTGATCGCGAACCAGACGTACAGCCAGATCGTGCAGCACGTGCTCAACGATGCGAACATGCTTCCCCCGAGCGGCGGCATGGCCGGTGTGATCACGACTGTCGACAACAACGTCGGTCCGTGGGAAGCACCTGCGAATACTTCGATGGTGGGTGCGGCAGCTTTGCCGATCAACCTTTCGGATTCACAGCAGGCGAACCTGAACGTGGATGCCGTTTCCGGCAAATCGATCAACGCGATCCGCAGCTTCAACGGGCTCGGCATTCTCATCTGGGGCGCGCGCACGCTCGACGGCAACAGCCAGGACTGGCGTTACCTCACCGTTCGCCGCACGATGATCTTCCTCGAGCAATCGTGCAAGCTCGCCGCGCAGGCGTACGTCTTCGCACCGAACGACAAGAACACGTGGGAAGGCGTGAAGTCGATGATCACGAGCTTCCTCACTTCCGTCTGGAAAGAAGGCGGTCTGCAGGGTGCAACTTCTTCTGACGCATTCTCTGTTGCCTGCGGTCTCGGTTCAACGATGACGTCAGACGACATTCTCAACGGCTTCATGAACGTGACGGTGAAAGTGGCGGTAACACGTCCTGCCGAATTCATCGTGATCACCTTCCAGCAGCAGCAGGCGGTGTCGAGCTAATCGTTTTTCACTGACAAGAACATTCACACATTAACCAAACTCTAAAAACAACATACAATGGCTACAGATGACGGAAGCATCGAAGGCGCAACATGGCCTATGCCTAAGTTCCGCTTTGAAGTGGACCTCGGCACGCAGATGACCGGTGTCGCATTCCAGGAAGTATCCGGAATGGACGTCGAGAACCAGATTATCGAATACCGCAAGAGCAACAGCCCGCTTTTCTCTACGGAAAAAATGCCGGGCATCACCAAGTACGGCAACGTGACGATGAAGCGCGGCGTGTTCGTGAACGACAATACGTTCTGGAACTGGCACCAGCAGATCGTGATGAATACGATCCAGCGACGCACGGTGGTGATCAAGCTGCTCGACGAGAACGGCGACGTGACCATGAAGTGGACGCTGAACAACGCCTGGCCGACGAAGATCACCTCTACCGATCTGAAATCCGATGGTAACGAAGTTGCTGTCGACTCCATCGAGATCGCGCACGAGCAGCTGATCATCTCGAATGGATCCTGATAGCAGCACGTACCCGGTCAGCTTTTACTTCGAGCTTTCGTTCCAGGGAGAAGACGCGGCCTTCCAGGAAGTCTCGGGAATTACGAAAGAGCTGAGCGTTGAAGAAGTTGTGTGCGGTGGGGAGAACCGGTTTAAGTACCGGCTCCCTACCGTTTCCACCAGCCAGAATCTCGTGCTGAAGCGCGCGCTCGTTCCTTCGGGATCGCAGCTCGTGTACTGGTGCGCCAACACGATCGACCAGGGGCTCGCGGCCACGATCACGCCGCATGACGTAAGCCTGAGCCTGCTCGATTCGAACGGCGACGTGTACCAGAAGTGGACTTTTTACAGCGCCTACCCGGTGAAATACTCCGTGTCCGATCTCAAATCACAGGAGAGCGGCATCGTCATCGAGTCGATCGAGCTGGCGTATACCTATTTCGATATTTCATCGACGACGACGTTCACCAATTTATTCGCCTGACGCATGCCGGTAGAAATCCGCGAGATCACGATCCGCACAGACATTTCCGCTAACGGGAAAAGCCAGCCGTCGGCTGCACGCGACAAAGAGCTGCAGCTGCTGAAAAAACAATTGCTGGAAGAATGCCGTCGCATGCTGACGGTGAACACGAAACGCACGGGCTACAAACGCTGATCCTTTTTTGTCATGGAATTGCTGAAGCTGACCGGTTACACCGATGAAAATTTCTCGACGGCTTATTCGGGAGATCCTTACACGGTAATGATCAATCCCGACACGATCAAGTGGCAGGGCAGCGTGGAATACAACGAACAGCAGGCGCCTGACACGAGCTCCACCTCGCAGCGTTACAAGCATACGCCGAGTGAAAAGCTCAGCTTCGACATCGTCATCGACTGCACCGGTATCGTGAGCGCATCACGCACGAGCATGGCAACGGAGCTCGACAACCTGAAGGCTATTGTTTACAAATACAACGGCGACATTCACCGTCCAAATTTCGTGCAGGTGCAGTGGGGACAAGACATCACGTTCAACGGCGTGCTCACTTCATTCGACACGACGTACACGTTGTTCAAACCCGACGGCAGCCCGCTGCGCGCAAAAATTTCGTTGTCGTTCAGCTCGTACGTTTCTCCTTCGACCGTTACAAAAGAAGACGCGCCTTCTTCGCCGGACCTCACGCACCAGGTAACCGTTGTGCAGAATGTGAACCTGCCGCAGATGTGCCAGAAGATCTGGAACGACTACTCGATGTACGTGCAGGTGGCGCAGTATAACGGCCTCAACAAATTCAGAAACCTGAAGACCGGCACGAAGCTGCTCTTCCCACCTCTTGTTCAACCTACCTGATGGCGAACACGATCACCAGCGGCGACCTCGCGACATTCGTGGTCAAGGTGAACGGCAGCCCCGTTCCCGACACGATCACCGTTTACTCCGTGCATGTGGAGAAGCGCGTGAACCGCATTGCCATGGCGCGCATCGTGGTGCTTGACGGTGAGCCGAACACCGGGGAATTCGCCGCGAGCTCTTCGTCGACATTCGTGCCCGGCGGAACCGTGAGCGTTGAAGCCGGTTATGATAATACGAACACGGTCATTTTTTCCGGCATCATCACCGGGCAGTCCATTCGCATCGACGAGCTCATCGGTTCGGCGCTGGAAGTCGATTGCCGCGATGACGCAGTGAAGATGATCGTCGGAAGAAAAAGCCTCACGTTCGCCAATCAAACCGACAGCGACATTATTTCTTCCATCATCGGCACGTATGGACTTTCTGCAACCGTTACGTCGACGTCGACGTCATGGCCGGAGCAAGTGCAGTATTACGCCACCGATTGGGATTTCGTGCTCGCGCGCGCCGAAGCGAACGGCATGATCGTGACCACCATCAACGGAACAGTGACCGTCGCGAAACCGGATGCGGATACGACGTCTGTGCTCACGATCGGTTACGGCACGGGCCTGATGGAATTCAACGCGGACCTTAACGCAATCACGCAGCTCGGCTCGGTAACGGCCAGCACGTGGGATTACAAAAATCAACAGGTTGCAACAGGCGCCGTCACGAACAGCTACACGGGGCCGGGCAACCTTTCCAGCACGACGCTCTCGCAGGTGGTGGGCTTGTCGACGTACGCTTTGCAAACACCTGCGCCGATGGAAAGCGCCGATCTCACCAACTGGTCGAATGCGCAGCTCGTGAAGAGTGATTATTCGAAGATCACCGGCACGGCGAAATTTCAGGGCACGAGCCTCGTGGAAATCGCGACGTACATCACGCTGCAGGGACTCGGCGATCGTTTCAACGGCGATCATTTTGTTTCCGGCGTGACGCACGATCTCTCCGCGGGCAACTGGCTCACGGTGGTGAACGTCGGTATGTCGCCGGAATGGTTTACGGAAGAACCGGACGTGATGTCGCCGCCGACTTCCGGTTTGCTGCCGGGCGTTCGCGGATTATTTACCGGCACCGTCAAGCAGATGTACCAGGATCCGGATTCGCAGCTGCGCATTCTCGTGAACGTTCCGCTGTTCGATCCGAACGGGCAGGGACTCTGGGCGCGCCTGTCGAATTTTTATTCCACGAGCGGCGCCGGTGCATTTTTTCTTCCGGAAGTCGGTGATGAAGTGGTGCTCGGTTTTCTCAATGAAGATCCGCGTTACCCGGTGATTCTCGGCAGCCTGTACAGCACCAACGTGCAACCGTACAACACGCTCAGCCCTGCAGAAAAAAATCCGCTCAAGGCGATCGTGTCGAAGTCGGGCATCTACGTGCAGTTCGACGATGAGAACAAAGTGCTCACGATCATGACGCCGTCGCAGAATGAAATTATTCTCAGCGACCAGGACAAGCAGATCACGATCCAGGATCAGAATTCGAATAAGATCGTCATGTCCAGCGACGGCATCACGATGCAAAGCAGCAAGAACATCACGATCGATGCCGGGCAAAGCCTCACGCTGAAAGGCGCGCAGGGCATCACGGTGCAATCGTCCGGCGGCGACGTGCAGACGAGCGGCATCAACATCAAAGAAACCGCGCAAAGCCAGTTCTCCGCAGAGGGCAGCCTCACCGCACAGATGCAGGGCGGCACGGAACTGACGCTGAAAGGCGCGATGGTCATGATAAACTAAAAAAATTTCACATGCCTCCAGCAGCACGACTCACCGACTTTCACGAATGCCCGATGCAGACGCCGGGCGTTCCTCCTATTCCGCATGTCGGCGGACCCGTTACCGGCCCCGGCGAACCAACCGTGCTCATCGGCGGAATGCCGGCTGCGCGCGTGGGCGACATGCTCGTGTGCGTCGGTCCGCCCGATTCGATCGTCAAAGGTTCTTCGTCGGTGATGATCGGCGGAATGCCGGCAGCGCGCATGGGCGATACGACAGCGCACGGCGGACAAATTCTTCTCGGCGCATTTAACGTGATGATCGGTGGATAACGCTTACACCAAACGCGACAACGCCTTCTTAGGCTCCGGCTGGTCGTTCCCGGTCACATTCACCGTGGGCAACGCGCAGCTGGTGTTGTCGGCGTATGAAGACAACATCAACGAATCGATCGACGTGATCCTGCAAACAAAAAACGGCGAGCGTCCGTTCGAGCCGGAGTTCGGTTCGGGATTGCAGCAGTTCTTTTTTCGCTCGATGGATGAAACGCTGCGGGGCGAGATCAAAAACGCAGTGAAGTCGGCGCTGTTGTTCAACGAGCCGCGCATCACGGTGCAGGACGTTACCGTGACGTACGCCGACCGGGCGAGCGGGCTGGTGAACATCAACATTACCTACGTCTACAACCAGACGAACACGCGTCACAATTACGTGTATCCGTTTTACCTGAATGAAGGAACGAACCTGAGCGGGTAACGCATGAAGAGCATCAACTGGAACAAGACTGCTGCTTCGCTTGAACAAGCGTTGACACCGACGCCCCTGCTGATTGACGGGCGCACGGAGCGGGACCGTCTTGCCTTCCTGTCGCAGCTCGCTTCACTCATCAATTTCTACGATCACACGAATTCGGTGAACGGCAACTGGGTTCCGTTCCTGCTGAAAGACCCGGTCATTCTGCTCGCGCATATTTCGAAAACGGATTACACGAAGCCGCATACGCTGTACCTGAACACGTGCAGCAAGCTGGAGCAATTGCTGGCCGGATCGTTTACCGATGAGATCACGGTGCTGACCAACCAGCTCTTCGACCAGCTCACGCGCATCTTCCAGCATCTCGAACGCTGGACGAAACATATGCAGCCGGGCCCGGAATCGTACGGGCTGAAAAAATATTTAATACAGCAGGTGAAGCAACCGTTCAGCGGTTATCTCTGGGCGATGCTCAGCCTGCGTGAATCGTTGTTCCTCTCGGAAGCGATCGGGAAAATTCACGCCGTCGATTATCCGCGGTTCGAGAATTTCGACCTGGTCGTGTGGAGACAAAGCGCGGGCAAAGAGCCGTTCTGGAAAACGCTCGATATGCCGATGCCGCCGCAGGGAAAGCAGGCTCTTTCTCCGCAGGAAAAGCTGCAGCAGGCGCAGATCGTTTTCGGTGCGCTGCAAACGCTGGGCGATACGCTGTTCAGCTTTTTCAGCACGATCATTCGTCAATCGCAGATCGATTACGGTAACGTCGACACTTCACGCAGCCATTATCCCGACACGACACTGCTCCGCGCCTTCGTTCACCTGCTGAAAACGCACCGTGACCAGCTGAACGGCGTAACGCAGAAGCATCTTGATTTTTATTACCATGATATCCTGCTGCAGGCGGAACGCCTGGCGGTTGCCGACAAAGTTTTCATCAGCGCCGCATTGGGGAAAAACGTGAGCACCTTCGATCTTCCTGCGGCAACGAATTTTTCCGCCGGCAATGATGCGAATAACAATCCCATCTGGTTTGCCTCGACGCAGGACGTCAGCCTGAATTCCGCAACGATCGCCGCAGCTTTTACGCTTTCGCAATTTCCCAACGGCACCACCTCCGCCCCGTTCTACCAGCAGGCAATTGCTGCGCCTTCCACCGTTGTGACCGATGAAAGCGGCGCGGTGTTGCCCTGGGA